>JABDKH010000366.1 GCA_013002345.1 Rhodothermales bacterium | reverse complement strand
TCCCACTACACCAAAGACGTACGCAGGATAGCGACCAAGTCCGTACAGTCCGGCCTGTTCTGCTCCGGCCACGGCAAGGAGAATAACCGGTCCGATGTGAGAGTGGAGTAGTTTCGTGCCTTCGCTAAGCGTAGGCCACTTGGCGTACGCCACCAGCTGTCGGTAGGAGGTGGCTGACAGCTCGGCACCCATCCTCCAGAGAGGGATGAGGAAGGCGGTGGCGAGAAGACCGCTTGCTGTCTGGCCGATGGCATGCGCGAGCAAGATCCGTTCGACGGTCAGGTCGCCGGTCGCGAGTATCAAACCCAGTGCGCAAAGTCCCACAATCGCGCCTGCCACTGTCAGTACAGCGACGCGGCCATACAACTCCTGCGAGAGCAGGCTGGACCGGAGACATTCGAGCACCGATCGCCCTCCGGCCCAGATAGCGACCAGTACAGCCGCCGTAGCTGAGAAGCCTGATCCCGACGAGATCTCAGCCGCCGTCCCACCGACTATCGCCACCGCCAAAGTTCCAACAATCGCCGTTCCTGCTGCCATGATGGCGATGCCCGCAGCCTTTTGGCCGTTGCCGGAGGCAAACTGCTCGACGGACAAACGTACTACCGCGACACCCGGTCCCGTTCCGAAGAGCCCGACAAGTATCCATTGTGCGCTGATGGCGAAGGCGTACAGACCCATGTCGGCGAGGCTGAACTGCCACGATGCGACAAGGAAGAATGCGCCACCTGCCGCTGTTGCGACCAGGTTGCTTCCGAGCAGTAAGGATATTGGTCGCTGTGCGCGAATCGCCGTCAGGAGCTTGGTCCGAGAATTCGCCCTGTGTCGTAACAGATGCCGCCAATCACGAGCAGCACCAGAAGCAGCGCGCCAGCGGCAAAGGAGTAATCGTTCCGGTTTATCGTTTGGCGAACGATTCGAAGTCGCTCGACGTTGCTCAACGCGCGCAAGGACTCCTTGCGCGAGTACCGGGCGTAATCTCGTCCGTACGTGTGGAGTTTCGAGTAGTACTGTCTCAGTGTCGAGATCTCAAGTCGGTCCGCCTCGATGTTGGCGTCGTATCGGACCGCCGAAGACGAATGGACATCGATCGCGCGTCGAAGGAAAACAATGTCAGCGCTTCGGTAGATCAGGGGGAAACCGCCGAGCTGCTCAAGCACGGTACGGCGTGTTGCCATGTTGCACGTGTATGCGACATACAGGTCTTCGATCTTACTATCGAAGATCCACCCCATCTTGTCCGACTCGTAGGCCGCCAGCATTGCGAGGGAACTTGAGGCGGATGAAAAGTGCAGGCGGCCTACGAGCACAGCCGCGCCGGAATCCTGCATCGCCTGGTCGATGTTGCTTAGCCAGTCTTCCCTCGGGGCCGTGTCAGCATCCGTGAAGGCGATGATGTCTCCCGTCGATTCCGCAATCCCGCGGTTTCGTGCAGCGTAGTCTCCTTGTACTTCTTCCAGGACCACTCTCACCTCCGGATTTCGTCGTGCAATCGTCGCCGACTGGTCCGTAGAGTTGTTGTCGACGAGGATTATCTCGTACTGATCCTTTGGGTAGGACTGACCGGACAGAGCCGCGATGCACGACTCGATGTGCTTCTCCTCGTTAAAGAATGGTACTACGACGGAGATCTTCATTCCGTGATCACGCCCGGCTGTGCGTTGAAAATACGAGGACGAGCGGAGGCGAGTCAGACATACCCTACATACGGTCAGTCACGATGCCTGTCTCAGAGATCGACGATGCGGTTGTAGATCATGCCTATCGTCCACCCAATCAGCCCACCGACAAGCGCGCCGTACACCAGGCCGACAAAACTGCCGACCCAGGTTACAGAGTATCCGATGAAGTACTGTCCGAGAAGCTGAAGGTGCGGACCGGCGTCCGGTCCATCCTTGATTACGAGCCATGCCGTCATCGCGAACAGGCTGAGTCCGAACAGAGCGCCAATGACAATCGCGAGGATCTTCGCGTGAATCCGTGCGACCCGGGCGGTCACCTGGTTGCTTTTTGATTTTGGCATTGTTCTACACTGTGGGTGACGTGCTGAGGGTCCGCGCGGTAATGCGAACTATATCTTGCCCAGCAGGTCGGGATTCTCCTGCAATCCGGCCCTTCTGCGGATGGTCATCAAGTAAGCGTGCAGGCTGGCATTTCGCAAGGTCGCGATGCCAGATCCGATAATGAAGCCTCCTATGGCCCCCTCTACAAGTCCGATAAACGCCCCCGGCCAAGTAACAGAGTACCCCCAGAGATACTGACTCAGAAGAACCAGATTGGGCCCTACGATTTCGCCACCTCTAAAGAGAAGGACGGCGGTAACAAAGAACACCACAAATCCACAGACGACAGCCATGGCGGCGCCAAGCGCCCACGGATCCAGCCGTGTATATAAGCTCGCGAGTACCGCCTCGGACGATTCCGCAACGGAAGCCGCTGGCTTCGCAACAGGAGTCGGAGTCAATCGATCACCTACGTACGATTTTTCCTCGCGATGTTCCTCATGATAGGTCTTCTCGGTATTGACGGTCCAAACATTGTGCAGTTTGTCGCCGACAATATTTCTCGCCGCCAAGACTCCCGTCATCATGGAGTGATCCTGGTTGTTGTACCGGTGCAGGCCGTTGCGTCCGATCGTCTGAAGATTTTCGAACTGGTTCAGATATTCTCGAAGAACGTCGACGCTTGAATGATACTGCTGATCGTATACCGGATAGGCCTTCTTCATCCGCACGACCGTTCCGTCCAGTACTTCTTCAGGTTGTACGAGACCAATTCGTGACACCTCCTCAATACCGAGCTCGATCAAGCGTTCGTCGCTCCAGCTCCACTGATCGTCTTTCTGCCACAGAAAATATTCGAGACCGAGAGATGTCCTGGATGTATCGGGGACCATCTCTTCGCTCCAGTTCTTGTAGTTCTGGATCCTCCCCATCTGCACGGACGGGTCATGTATATAGATCCAGTTGTCGGGGAACACCTCCGCTCGATCAATGATCAGGACAACTGTCAGGTAGTCGCGATACCTCAGGCCGCGAGCGGCGGCCAGTACCTCTTCGGGGGGTGGGGGATTAAGCGCGTGAATAAGTTCGCGGAGTGGCATCGACGAGATGAAGTGTTCCGCTTGATATTCTGTCAGGCTGCCTGAAACGCCACTCGACACGACCTCTTCCACCCGGTTGTTGCTGTGCCGGATCTGCTCAACTCGCTCTCCCATCACGGTAGTCGTTCCCTCCGCCGCGAGAACCTCTACGCATCGCTCCCACATCATTCCGGGTCCGCGCCGAGGGTACAGGAATCTATCGATCAGCGTCGTTATGATCTCACCGTCTCGCTGCTTTCCGTTACCAAGCAACGCACTTCGGACAGCTTCTCTGAGCGACAGGTTCTTTATTCTCTGAGCGGCCCAATCTGACGAGATTTCGTTGCAGGGTATCCCCCAGACCTTCTCAGTGTATGTCTTGAAAAAGATCTCAAAAAGGCGCCTACCGAAGCGGTTGGATACCCATTCCTCAAGCGTCGTTTCGGTGTTGCTGGGAAAGAGCCGTGCGTGCAGGTAGCTCAGACCGACACGGACGGACTCGGTTGGACCGAGATGACTCAGTGCGTTGAGTGCCCTCAACGGGTAGTCGAAGAAGTTACCGCCGTAGTAGATGCGGGAGAGTCTTGGACGCTCCAGGAGGTCGTCGCCCAGAAGCTCTTTCCAGATCTCGTTTACGTACTCAACTTTGGAGAAGAAGCGGTGACCACCGATATCAAATTTGTATCCCTTATAGTCGACGGTCCTGGAAATACCTCCAACGAGGTCATCAGCCTCTAGAATCAAGGCATTTTCGCCGAGCTTAAGCAACTCGTATGCGGAGGTCAGACCCGCCGGACCTGCGCCAATCACTACCGTTGGATGATCACTCATGAGCGCTCGATGCGGACTGTTGTCGACTCGCGAGCTCGGCGACCGTGACTCTGTACGTCGGTTCTATTGGCCATTCTGTGCAAGAGGAGCAGGTTTGGAAGTGCGGAGAACGCGATATAGCAGCAAGCCTGTGGCGAAGGCGATCCCGCTCTCAAGAAAGAGAAGCCAGTGCCACGGGACGGTCATGGCTGCAAAGAGCGTGCCTCTCTTCTTCTTAAAATATAGGTACAGACTTCGATTGAGCCAGAGCAGGATTATTGCGCACGCGGCCGTCGCATAAAGAAGAGACGGCAGCAAGAAGCTCAGAACAGCCGTCCCAAGTAGTAGTAGCGCCATTACGACACTGATACGATTTGCGGTGCTCGTGTTAAGGTCATTGAGCAGATTCCGCTCCCGAAAGATGAGCTCTGTCCATGGCAATCCGCGCTGGAAAAAGTCCGTCCTGATCACGGAGGCGGCGTCCCATCGTTTCAGGTGTTTCACCTGCAACTCCGCGCACAGTCGTATTCTTTTACCCGTCCTCTTGAGTCGATAGCCCAGATCCACGTCCTCGATCGAAGGGAGTGGGTAGCGGGCCTCATCAAATCCCCCCACGGCTTCAAAGTCTTCCCGTCTGATTGCCCCGCAGGCTCCCCAAAATGTGGACGCTTCAGGTTTACCATTCTGGTGAACAAAGTGATGAAGAAGATTGCGGTATTGCGAGAGGAAATTGGTTTCAAGTGGCTGGTCGTCGTACGAGCCGAAAACGGCCGACACGTCCGGCTCTTGCTCAAAGACGGCGCTTACCTGGCGGATGATGTCAGGCTTCACGATCACGTCCGCATCGATGAACAGGAGTACATCGCCCGTCGTCTCGCGGACGCCTCTGTTCCGTGCGCCTGCGGGACCGCCTGTTCGCTCAAGATTGACGACTCGACCACCGAACTCTGTCTGAACGAACGCCAGATCCTCCGTGCCGCCATCATTGACGACGACGATTTCTAAAGCGGGCGGGTCGGCCGCTGAAACGGCCTCAAGACAATGACGGAATTTGTCTCCTCCGTTCAGGACCGGTATGACTATCGAGATCACGGGTGCGGTTATGATGGCGATAGGAGGTGTTAGCGTGTCTAGAGTGTATCAAGAGGATGCGCCAGGATCTCTGCCACACGATCTCTCTCCCGTCGTGGGCGCAAACAGACTTCCCCGGACATTGATAACGGTTCAAAGTGTAGTTCCTGCGCGCTCCCGACAAAGATAGGCTGCATCAGACAGACGAATGGAGGTCGGAAAGGAGGCTGTCCCGACTGTCTGGTCGGGGAACTCCCGTCAGCGAGGCAGGCCGATGGAAGGAATCCATTCGATCGGGTGGAGACGAGCCGATTGATTGCCAGTGTCAGACGGCTTACTCTCGCAAGTATGGAATAAAGCTCCCGTGTCTGAATCGCCGGGAAGCGGCTCATCCAGAATCGCAAACAGGCAACGTGTTATGTACGAATTGAATCCTGACATCGCGTCAAAGCAGCTCGACGATGGGAAATCGGTACTCGTAGACGGTAAGACGCGAAAGTTCTTTGCCATCAACGAAACGGGATCGGTGATCTGGAATGGCCTAAAAGAGGACAAGTCCGCCGACGAGATCACGCTGCTGTTGACAATCGATTTTGCCATCGACAGGGAGGAAGCCCGCGGCCACGTCGATGAGTTCATAGATCGACTGATCAGCGACGGCATTTTGATCCAGAAGTAGGCGCACGGCGGTGGACCGCAGCCCGCCTCTTGACCGATTGTTCGCGGAAAGTATCGCGTCCGCCGTCTTATTTTCAACGCTCTCAGTAGTGCTGCGTGCAGACCCGTGTTTCGAGCCATTTGTGCACGTTCGCCGGTCCAAGGACCCTTTATCCAGTGTTAGACTCCATACCCGATGCAGGTTAGCAAGGACACGATGGGACAGGTCGTCCAGGTCGTAGGACCCGTCATAGACGCCCAGTTCGCCCCGGATGCCGTCCCGGATATTCTGGATGCGCTCGTCATTGACGCACCAGGCGGTCACGAACTCGTTCTCGAAGTACAGCAGCACCTCGGCGAGAATCGCGTCCGGACCGTTGCCATGGACTCCACCGAAGGCATTAGCCGCGGCACGCCGGTGAGGAACACCGAAAAGCCCATCGCTATGCCGGTCGGTGAAGAGATCCGCGGGCGCCTTTTCAACGTAATTGGCAACGCCGTTGATGGTCTGCCGCAGCCGAAGATCGAAGGCACGCGGCCGATTCACTCACCGCCACCGTCATTTGACGAGCTGTCGACGAAGGTCGAAATGCTCGAGACGGGTATCAAGGTGGTTGACCTGCTTGAGCCGTATTCCCGTGGCGGAAAGATCGGACTCTTCGGCGGCGCGGGTGTGGGAAAGACCGTTCTCATCATGGAGCTCATCAACAACATCGCGAAGGAGCACGAGGGGATGTCCGTGTTCGCCGGCGTTGGTGAGCGTACGAGAGAAGGCAATGACCTGCTTCGCGAGATGCTCGAGAGCGGCGTCATCCGTTATGGCGACGCCTTCATGAAGTCGATGGAAGAAGGCAACTGGGACCTGTCGAAGGTCGATATGAAAGAGGTCATCCAGAGCCAGGCCACTCTGGTCTTCGGGCAGATGAACGAGCCGCCGGGCGCCCGCGCCCGGGTAGGGCTGTCGGGCCTCACGATCGCTGAATATTTTCGCGATCTGGGCGGACGCGACGTGCTCTTCTTCGTGGACAATATCTTCCGTTTCACTCAGGCCGGATCTGAAGTATCCGCACTCCTGGGCCGAATGCCCAGTGCCGTGGGGTACCAGCCGACCCTCGCCACAGAGATGGGCGAATTGCAGGAGAGGATCACCTCCACCAAAGCAGGATCGATCACTTCGGTTCAGGCCATCTATGTTCCGGCCGACGACCTGACCGACCCGGCGCCGGCCACGACCTTTGCCCACCTTGATGCGACAAGCGTGCTATCGCGTCAGATCGCATCCCTTGGAATCTATCCGGCCATTGATCCCCTCGATTCGACGAGCCGGATCCTCGATGCTCGCATACTCGGAGACGAGCACTACAACACGGCACAGGAGACCAAGCAGCTGCTGCAGCGATACAAGGAACTCCAGGACATCATCGCGATCCTCGGAATGGACGAGTTGAGTGACGAGGACAAGCTTGTCGTCGGACGAGCGCGCCGCGCCCAGCGCTACATGAGCCAGCCATTCCACGTGGCGGAGCAGTTCATTGGCATCAAAGGCAAGTACGTCCGAATCGGCGATACCATTCGCGGCTTCAGGATGATTCTTGACGGCGAGCTGGACCACCTGCCGGAATCGGCCTTCATGTACAAGGGTGCGATCGAGGAAGTCATCGAGGAAGGAGAGAAGCAGCTTCAGAAAGCCTGATTCCGAGGTAGTTGATGGCCAAGACCATTCGCGTCGATATTGTTTCTCCATCGGGCAGCGTCTTCCGGGGCGAGGCCACGGGTGTGAGGGCGCCGGGCGTCGAGGGCTCATTCGAGGTCCTGTACAATCACGCGCCCATGATCGCCGCTTTCGAAGTCGGCCCGCTGTACGTAACGACCATTTCGGGAGACAAGATCGTATTCGCCACCAGCGGCGGATTCCTGGAAGTCCTGGACAACCGCGTAACAGTGCTGGCTGAGACAGCCGAGCCAGGTTCTGACATCGACGTCGAGCGTGCCCGGGAAGCGCAAGAGCGAGCCGAGGCCGCCTTGAAGCTGGCGCCGCCCGCCGAGCGCGAGAAGTATGAGGCCGCTCTCGAACGTGCCCGAAACCGTGCGCGCGTCGCCATGGGACAGGTAGGAACCTCGCGGTAGGTCCTATACTGAACGCATAACTCACCGTCTCTGACACCCGGCCGGGCACGATCCGCGCCGGGTTTCTATTTTGGTGGCGCCCGGCGAAACAGCGGCTCTCCAGCCTCATCCCCCAACGCGTATCTCCCGATGATTCTTGATGATCTTTCGACACCCGCGCTGCTGGTCGACGAGTCGCGGCTGGCTGCCAATATCGATCGCATGCAGAAGATGGCCGCGCAGCAGAGCGTGGGGCTGAGACCTCACATGAAGACTCACAAATCGATCGCAATCGCGCGCCGTCAAGTCGCGAGCGGGGCCGTGGGTATCACGGTCGCGAAAGTCTCCGAGGCCGAGGTGTTTGCTGACGCAGGATTCGACGACATCAGGATCGCGTACGACATCGTGGGGCGTGACAAGTTGGATCGCGTTGCGGCTCTGCATAAGCGGTGTAAAGTTTCAGTTTGTGTCGACACCATTGAGGGGGCGAACGCGCTCTCGTCGCGGTTTGCCGGCAACGGTCCCTCGCTGGATGTGCTGGTGGAAGTCGACACGGGCCACGGACGATGCGGCATCTCGTGGGACGATGATGACGCAACGGACTTCGTACGGCACGTCTCGAATCTCCCGGGACTGATGTTTCGCGGGTTACTCACACACGCAGGCCAGGGATATCACGGTCCGACTCGTAACGGTGAAACGGCCGGCGAAGCACTCGATCGCCACGCAAAGGATGAGCGAGTCCGAATTCTGACGATTGCTGCAAGCCTTGAGGCTGCTGGCCTTCATTCGGAGGAGATCAGCATAGGCTCGACACCCAGCATGTCAAGGTTCGAGAATGTTTCGCATGAAGGCCTCACGATTACTGAGGTGCGGCCCGGCAACTACGTGTTCAACGATGCCTCGCAGGTTGGGCTGACGACTACGGGCATTGAAAACTGTGCACTCACCGTGCTGGCGACGGTGATCAGCCGACGTCGAGATCGGACGGGAACGGAGCGTGTGTACCTGGACGCCGGGAAGAAAGTTGTCACCTCCGATCGTGGTTTTGGTACGGATGGATACGGCATCTTGCTGTACAATCCCAGAACCATGACGCCTCTCCCACACGCTTCCATCGTGACGCTTTCCGAGGAACATGCATGGGTCGAAGTACACGGCGGGTCGACGCTTCAGGTTGAGGACCGCGTCCAGTTTGTCCCGAATCACGCCTGCGTGACTGTTCATTCTCGCAACGAGATGTACCTCGTCGACGGAGACGAGGTTATCGAGACGATACCGGTGGATGCCCGGGGCTGCACAGCATGACAGACGACGCATTCGTGCCGGGGAGTTCTACTGCTCGCGACCGTCTGGTCGTTGCCGGAGCGTATTTGTTGGCGCTTATTGTTTCGGCTCTCGTCGGTATGTACGTATCGGATCTGCCGCCGATCTGGGTTGCTGCGCTGGCCGATCTGGTGGGCACAGCGCTGATCTTCGAGTTCAGTCTTCGGCTGGATAACTCAAGTGTGTATGACCCGTACTGGAGCGTGGCGCCTGTCGTCATCGCGGCGTACTGGTGGTTGGTCGGAGTCGGTGCCGACGTGCTGATCAGACCGGCCATCGTCCTCGCGCTGGTACTCGTGTGGGCGGTGCGGCTGACGATGAACTGGGTCCGCCGCTGGAACGGACTTCGGGATGAGGATTGGCGGTATGTAATGTTGCGCGAGCGTCACGGGAAGCGATACTGGGTCGTAAGCTGGATGGGCATCCACCTGCTGCCAACGGTGCTCGTCTTCCT
>JABDKH010000365.1 GCA_013002345.1 Rhodothermales bacterium | reverse complement strand
GTGTGTGGACGCTGTATGGTTATGTCGGGGATTCATTCGCGTGGTTGTGCATCGCCGGAATCGTCTCCGCGGCGCTGGTTACGTTGCGCGAACGTTTCTCGCCGAAACGCGAGTCGCACACGTCCAGGTCGTGACACGCCCTCCAGTCGACGCTCAGTCACCTCTAGAGAAGCTCTCCTTGATCTGCGCGGCCACGCGTGCGTAGAAGTCGCGAGCCGTCGAATCCGGCTCGGTCATCAAGAGAACCTCTGTTCCACGTTCTCGAGCATGGACATTTTCGACACGCCCCACAACTCGTGACGCGCCGAAGAGACTGTCGAATACAGTTCCCGGATCATCGCTGACGTATATGAGCGTCGATATAGTTTGCGGGAGACTGTCGGGTGCCCAGAGCCTGTAGCTGTCACCGAAGCTAATCACGTCCGGAAGACCGCGCCCACGCCCGTAGTACTCGATTGCACCCGCCTGCCCGTAGTTTTCGGCGAAGATGACGGTCCCGACCGCATCTTCGGCCTCCGCGTGTGCCTCTATCGCAAGTTCTGCTAACTCCTCCCACCCCAACATATCTGCATAGTCCTGCGGAAGGTCGTGCAAGATTCCTGTTTCCCAGACAAGTGGCGCGTTGACGCCGGTCCGCTGAACGAAGGATTTGCCGTAGCTGAGCATCGAGTCGACCGGCAGATATGGCGTCGAGAAGGGCGACGCCAAGACACCCAGAACCAACGCCAGCAATGCCAGCGACCATCGCACCGCACCGTGTGCCGCCTCGAGCCAGACACCTGCGGCAGCGAAGAGCATCGGGTACGCACCCAGCGTGTAGTAACTCTTCCCGCGGAGGACGAGAAGCAGCAACACAACGAAGACAAACGTAACCGCGAGAAGTCGGTATCGCCGTCCTTTCTTGCCAAAGAGCCATAGCAGGCCTCCCATCCAGAACAGCGTGACGGGAAGATGTATGAGAAGCTGCCCGGTCAAGAAATCCAGGCGAAGCACGTTAACGAGCTGAGTTTCGGAAAGCTCGCGCATATGTGCCAGAACAGGCCAGCCATGACTTATCTGCCAGAGCAGGTTTGGTAAGACAAGTAGAGCCGCTAGAATCATCGCGAATAGCACGTGGCGTGACAATAATTGACGCCTGTGCGAGGAGAAGGCGACCGCAGCGAACAGCGCGATCACAAAAAAGATGATCGAGTACTTGTTCAGCAATCCAACGCCCACGACGATTCCAAGACCCACGAGCCAGCGAGAATCGGACGTCGTCAGATACCGGACAACAACCCATGCGAGCAACGTCCACATTAGGATGTCGAACATGACCGGCTGGAACAACGATGCCGGCCGGAGCAGACCCGGCGACACGACGAACGGCAAACATGCGATGGCCGTCGCGACCGTCCCTCCGCCCAGGTCGCGCACCATGGCCGCCGTCAGAAACAGGGTGCCGGCCAACGCCGCGAGCGGAAATAGCCTAACCACAAACAGACTAGAACCCGTCACGTTCTCAGCAACCCAGCCAAGTGCACCGATCAGCGGTGGATTCGACCAGTAGCCCCAGTCCACGTGTCGCCCCATGGCCAGATACAGGAACTCGTCGCGGTGGAAGCCCCACGAGCCCTGGGCGGCCACCAGCAGAAGGATTGCGACGATGGAAAAACCCGACACGACGAGCCACCACGACCGTCGCGCATCCACAGGTTCTACCAACCCAGTCGGCGTCGCTGTAAGAGACTTAATCACTACTAGATGGCGGCGCGATCCGTTTCAACTCCTCCGACCAGTTGAGCACCAGATCAAACGTCGAAGACGTAGTGCCCCGGCGACTGCTCGGAGGCGCAGCTACCAGAATCCTGCCTCCGTTCGGATGGAGCGCAAAGAACGGGAATCCTTCGGCTCGATGCACGAGTTCGGACGGACCAAGCATCTTGAATCCCGTTTCATACTCGACGGGGACGCGATAGATGGAGCGAAAGTCCTGATAGTAGATGTATTTCCCGTCCGGCGACCACTGTGGCAGGAAGCCCCAATTTGGGCTCACGCGGATGAGGCCACCCGTTTGAAGATCCCGGACATGAAGGCGCCAGTCTACGCCTAACCAATCATCCTGCCAGATATCGTAGGCGATGTATCGTCCATCCGGTGAGAAACTGGCGGTAAAGTGGTTCCACGAGGATGTATCGACCGGCGTAGTGCCGCCCGACTCTAAGTCAAGCAGCTGCAGGTCGGAGTTCGCTCTGAAATCGTTCTCGTCATCGCTCAGACCGAGGACAAGATACCTTCCATCTCGAGACATTCCGGCCAGGAAGCGCGCGGACGTGTCGATCGCCTCCTCAGGGCGGGACCGGTCGAGGGGTTGCCGGATGGGCATTGAATAACCGTCGCGCGCAGCCGTCATCATGACGTCGCGTCCATCTGCCGACCACATCGCGACTGTACCCTGCGAGTTGATTTGATCCCGCATCCCTGTATTCAAGTCGTAGACATATATGTCAGAAAAATTGGCCACCGGGTCTACCCCGGCAAGAACCTTTGATCCGTCGGGAGATATCTGTATGCCCTGATAGACCTCCAGAGCGAAGGCTAGTGTGTCGAGGACACGTCCTTCTTCAGATATCCAGTAAAGGGACTTGTGACTTTCTTGTCCGGACTCTGCTCCGGTGTAGGCCAGCGAGCCATCAAGACCGATACCGTAGGTCCAGAATCCGGTTCGTCCGATGACAGGCACCGCCGGCCCCAGCAGACGACCGGTTCCGGCGCCAATCGGCCGCGCGAGTACCTGCCCGTCGATATCTCCCTGTGCATACACGAGGTGGCCGCTGGGCGCATAGGCCGCGGCCGCCGCTCCCTCTACGAGGATTGACCGGTCACCCGTGTTTAAATCCACCAGCGCCAGATCCTGCGGTTTTCCGACTTCATTGTAGTCCACCGTTACAACAAGAAATCGACCGCCCGGAAGCAAGCACGGAAAGAGGACTGCGCTCTCGTTCCGATCCGCTCGTGGCGAGACGATGGGTTCGGGCGGACCGCCGTCAAGCGACTTGCGATAGATTCGGCGCGCGTATTGAAACATCACTTCCGTGTTCGACATCCAGACAGGAACGAAGCCGCTATCGGCTAGGACTGCGGGGGTTCCGTCCGGGACAAGTACGGCGGCGATACCTACCTCTCTCTCAAACACCAGCCAACGACCATCCGGTGAGAATTCCGACAGGCGGCTGTTTTCCGACTGCGTGATCGCGTTCGTCGCTCCAGTCGTCATGTCGTGCAACCAGAGTCGACCTTGACTCCCTACGGGCGCAGACGAGAAAGCAATGAAGCGGCCGTCAGACGACAGGGACGGGTGGGAAATCTCCGCGTGTCCAGGTAGTTGAACGCCGAGTCGTCGGACAACCGGTGCGGGCGGCTCGTCGGCCCGAAATGCGAACATGGCGGCAAGAAATCCAACCGCCAGAGCCCCGACAACCACAGCCACCATGACCGGGAATGAAACGCGCCGTTCAGACGAAACAGACGTGCCATCGGCCCGACCAACTGGGAGTTCCACAGCAGCTGACACGCTTGAGCGCGACGAAACGCGCGTCATCCCTGATCCGGAGAGGTCGGTTGTTCGCAGATCAACCGCAATCTCACTGGCCGACTGATACCGGTCGTCCGGATCGGCCGCCATGCACTTGGATACGATCCACTCGAGCGCCATTGGCACACCCGAACGCACCGCCGTGATCGGCTCCGGATCCTGATTGAGAATGGCGTAGACGACGGCCTGCTCGTAATCGCCCGGAAACGGTACACGGCCCGTGATCATCTCGTATAGCACCGCACCCAGCGACCAGATGTCGCTGCGACGATCCACTTCCTCCCCGCGCGCCTGTTCCGGGCTCATGTAGGCCACCGTTCCAAGCGTCGATCCCATCCGCGTGAGTTTGGTGGATGCGGCCGTCTTCGCCAGCCCAAAATCGAGAATCTTCGGAATGCCGCCTGATGTCAGCATCACGTTGCCGCCCTTCACGTCACGATGAACAATGTTGTTCTCATGCGCAACGTGAAGCCCCGCTGCAACATCTGCGGCGATTCGAACCGCCTCTTTCAGTGGGAGGGGCCCCTCGGCCGTACGATCCGCCAGCGTTCCGCCATCCACATACTCCATCGCAATGAATGGATGTGAGACCCCGTCGGCGTCCTCGGTTTCGTCGATCTCGTAGACGTGCGCGATGTTCGGGTGATTCAGCGCAGCAGCAGCGCGCGCCTCTCGATAGAACCGTGCCCTGTCATCTTCCGAAATGAGTGCGTGCGGCGGCAGCACTTTCAGCGCGACGCGTCTGTCCAGCTTGGTGTCCTGCGCGAGGTATACCAGGCCCATGCCGCCCGCTCCGAGCTTCTCGATGATCTCGAAATGCGATATAGTCTGTCCGGGCTTGATCATTGCTGGACTTCCGTTCGGTACTGGATGCGCGGGTGCAGGGAGCCGAGCGCCCAAAGTAACGGGATTGGGGCACAAAGGGTAACCTCGGCAATAAAACGTCCGTATGCCGCGTTGACAGAGTCCGCTCCCCATTCACCTGCTCCTCCGCCACCATGGTTTCCACCTTGAAAGAGTACGGACTGATAGTCGTCGTAATCGCAGCCGCGATGGTGGGCTATCTCTTCTACAACTACAACAAGGAAGCTGTAATCGACTATGCGCTTGATAATATTGGCGAGCGCCTGGTCCAGCTTCTCGACAGTGAGTCTAATCAGAATGCTGTTCGCCAGAGGTTCGCGACACTCAAAAGCCGCATCCTCGATGAAGAGGTTGAGTCAGCGGCCGTTGAACAGATGGCAGCGAATGTTCTCAATCTGAGTGCCGCGGGCGCGCCGATTACAATGGACGAAGCCGAGTTGCTCCTCAGCGAAGTGTACGAGTACCAAGTACAGGCTGAGGCCATCGCGGCTGAGGTCGATGTCGCGGTGCAGGTAGACAAAAGCGCCCCGAAGGCGGCCAGAGCAAAAGCCGGTACAAAGAAGGTGCAGATCGAGTTAGAAGACCTCGGGACTCATCTTGCGAGCATTATCAAGGCCGAAGAGGATCTGAGGCGCGCCGCGACCGCGGCTGGTCCGACAGCTCCGCTCCCGCCGTTTGTTATTGCCTCATCCGAACAGGGACTGCGTTTTCATATCGACAGTATGATGGTGGAGGTCTTCGCCAAGAAGGCTGCGCCCAAAAGTATCCAAGAACTCGAAAAGCACAAGATGATCGTCTGGGAGAAGCATCTGGCAAAAAAACGGAAGATGAGCCACGAGAAATCTCTAGCTGAACTCAAGCATGTCCAGAAGCATCTGGAGAAAGCGATGGAGATGCGGGACATCGCCATTTCTCAGACCGGCACGGAGATGGAGATTTCCATCTCCCTCGCACCCGAGATGATCGAGAAGATTCGAGTGATCAAGGAGCTCGAATCGAAGGGCGTCTGGGTAGGATCAGTACCCGACTCGGTGAAACGCATCGTGATCAGCGGCCCCACTGGCACCGACGTGACCGTGCTGACCGGCGAAGGTTCGGGTTGACGGGATCAGATCGAATTGAGCTGCTCGGAGACTACTGGGCGTCGTCCTCCTCGGCACCCTGGTTCTCAATTCGCTCCATGAAGGGCGCGACGGCTCGCTTGTCGTCGTCGGATACGTCCTCAAAGATCTGCATCACCTCTGCGGATGTATCCAGCATCTTCCGCATCGCTTCCTTCTGACCTTCATCCATCGGACTGTCGTCGATCTGTTTGAGGGCCTTCTTCATCGCAGCGGCGCGCTCGGAAGCTGTCGCGTCGTACTTGAGCGCTGCGAATGCCTGCATCGTTCGTGTGCCGGTGTTCGCCCACGACTCCAGGTCGCCGAAGCCATGTCGCTTCACGATCTGCGTTACTTCGTCGAGCGTTTCCTGTCCATGGAGTCCCGCGATAATGCCTGCGTAGGCGGCAGAATAATCATCCGCCTCGTCAGGACTCTCAATGCTTTCCAACGTCCGATTATTTTGATCTGCCCATGCCTCCATATCCATCAAAGCGTCGAGAAACCCCTCCACGTGTTGAGGCTTCAGCGGACCGGGAGTTTGCGGCTGCGAAAAAGCCGGAGTGGCAACAAGAATCGCAAGCAGAGTGAGCAGCGTTTTGTGGTAGATCTTCATGGCATGAGCCCGTTGAGTTCGTTCGAAAGTTGTCTAGAACGCTCAGTGATGCTGTAAAAATAGCGCGCGGGCGTCCGCGGATCTTCCCTTCAGTTTCGTCAAATCCGGCAAACGCAAGCAACGATATTCAACGTTCTGGCTGCGAGAAAGTTGACATCGTTCATCGTTTGCCGAACCTTTGCAGGCGGGGACTATTCGTTCAGTAGAGGCGCAGTAAGCTGATGTGCAGAAACATCAAGACGCTTTACAATTTCGAGCCGCCAGCAACCGAAGAAGAGATCCGTGCTGCTTCTCTTCAGTTCGTCCGTAAAATCAGCGGCTTCAGGAAGCCCTCGAAAGCGAACGAACAGGTCTTTAAGGAGACGATCGATGAAGTCACGAACGCGACGGGCAGGCTTCTCAATTCACTGGTGACAAATGCTCCCGCACGAAATCGGGAAGTAGAGGCAGCGAAGGCACGGGAGCGGGTCGCAAAGAGGTTTGGACGGACGTAGAGAAAGCTCTCTCGCAACAGTCGCGGTCGGCACACTGGAGCAACACGGGACGAACAGCGCCGCGCGCTTGCCCGGAACGAGCCACTTAAGACACCTGGGAGAGACTCGATACAACAGGATTCGGACCAATATCGGGCGGTTTTGACGACCTGGTCAGATTCAGATGTTATATTTATGCGACCAAGGCCCAATCACTAAATCTGGTATTACATGAAAATTACTTCATCCATTTTTGCACTGGCGTTAGTGCTGTCAGCATGCTCGGACGCGGTTGTGAATCCTGCCGGTGACGCAGTGAGCAGCCCCGACGTCGAAGGGCAGTACGAGCTGGCAGACATTCAGCGTGCGCTCGACATGACGCAGGGAGTCGCGGAGTTTCAGGTCATCCACAACGCCGATGACCCGAAGGCCCGGAATGTCGATGTGTACGTAGACGGAATGCGCGCGCTCAACAACTTTCACTACCGGAAGGCAACCCCCTTCATTCCGCTACCGACGGATTTCGAAGTGGCGGTCGCCCGACAGAACAGTAAGAGTGTTGATGACGCAATTGCCGTGTTTCCGTTTGCCGACCTGATGGATGGTGGTAGATATCTCGTAGTTGCGGACGGCGTCCTGCCGTCGTGGAGATTCGGACCAACCGACGGTATCGGTTTTAATCTGTACCCCTATCTCGTAGAGGATGTGGAATGTGAGGGTGTGCGCATGATCGGTTTCCACGGAATCACGGACGCTCCCGCGGTCAATGCGGTTGTTCGGGGTGTTGGTGTGGTCGGTGGAGACGTGTCCTATGGACAGTTTGCCGAAGGATGCGTCCCCGTAGGCGAGTACACCCTGGATGTGACTCCGGCAGGCGCCAACGACGTTATCGTTGCATCCTTCACGGCAGATCTGAATGGTCTTGAGGGCCAGACGGTGACGGTACTGGCTTCAGGCTTCCTGTCGCCACCTCCGGGACCCACAATCGCGCTTGTCGTCGTCTACGAAGACGGCACGTCGAAGACGATCTCGCCGTTGGATGATGACGACGATGACGACGATGACGATGACGATGATGACGAGGAGGAGGAAGAGGAAGAGGAGGAAGAGGAAGAGGAAGAGGAGGGTACCGACTGATCGATTGATCACAGCATCGATACAATGGGACCCCGGGATCCAGCGCGATTCCGGGGTTTCTTGTTTTCGAGCTTCGCGCCAGCACTCAGACTTCGTGTGGTCGAGAGTCCGGGCCAGCCACAGCTCGGAACCGTTCATCGGCATGCCCGCTTATCAGGAACCCCATAGCGTTCCCCGTTTCACATTATCCCCCAGCCCGTAAATTGGCCGCGACCCTCGACCCGGTCTGCATTCTGTCAACACAAAGAACACCTGCTCAGCCCATGAAACCCCTCTCTCTCTGGCTAATCGTACTGAGCGTACCGGCCGCATTTCTCTTTCAGGCCTGCAGTCCAAAGCAGGCGTCGGTTCGGTCGACGCGCTATCGGGAATTTCGCATGGGAGAGGCGGAGCGATATCATAAACCGATCAATCTCCAGATAGGATGGTTCCCATACGAGGAGTCCAGGATGGAACGCATGGAGAATGGCGATCTAGTGGTAATGAAAGACTCTCTGATGACTACGGGAGCGATGCCTGCGATCGTTGTCTCCTACACGGACACCACTCACCTGGTGTGGCTTGACGTTGATACCGACGACGCCCTTCTCGGACAACTCATCAAGTATTCTCTGATGACAGAGGCACCGATATCCGAGCCGTTCAGTGAGTATCTCCAGGCAGTAGATTGTTCGGACTGCCATCCGAAGGGTCTGAATATTCGAAGGTAAACCCGACCATACTGGTCGCGGTGTACGTGGACGTCCGGCCCGGTAACGGCGGGAGTGAACGTTGTCAATTCGGTAAAGAGTTGGGTATATGTGGCCCGGGTGAGGTTCTGGGGATGTAGCGCGCAGGTTTGCTCGATGGATGTCGCCTGATGTTCATCGCATCTTGACGATCTCGGCG
>JABDKH010000364.1 GCA_013002345.1 Rhodothermales bacterium | reverse complement strand
CGACCCGAACTCGTACGGTGGCCTTCTGTGGTGTCTCGGCCTCTTCGATCGTCCATTTACACCGCCGAAGCTGATCGTCGGTACCGTTCGGCCGCGGTCGATACAGGCGCACGCCGAGCGACTCGACCTCGTTCAGTATGCTGCCCACGTCAGTCGCCCGGTTCATCCGGATGACCCGGAGGTGGCGATCGTGGGCGGCGGAATCTCGGGACTTGCGGCTGCCCGCGCGTTGTCAGATCACAACATCCGCGTTACCGTCTTCGACCGCGGGCGTACTCCCGGCGGCCGTGCCTCCACGCGCGTTACCGGGCGGCAATCATTCGATCATGGGGCACAATACTTTACGGCCCGCGACGAGCGTTTCCAGCGCTACGTGTCGTCGTGGGTCAAAGACGGCATCGCTGCCAGATGGCAGGCGCGTGTAGGGGTTGCGAAGCATGGTGCGATTGAAGGCAAGGAGAGTGCGGTCGCACGACTCGTCGGTGTCCCGGGCATGAATGCGATTGCTCGTCACCTTGCGGCCGACATTCACGTCGAGTCCGGCGTCAAGGTTACTCGTCCTCGGCGGGTGGGATCGCGATGGCAACTCGTCGACGACCGACAAACCGAACTCGGAGAATTCGATATTGTCATCGTCGCCACACCGCCTCAGCAGGCGGCGGCGCTGATCGCCGACCGGTCGACGTTAGCTGAGGTTCTCACGCGCGTTCGCATGCGACCCTGCTGGGCGGTGATGGTCGGCTTCGAGCAGCCGCTGTTGATCGACTATGATGCCCTTTTTGTACACGACAGTCCCGTCGGTTGGGCCGCCCGAAACAGCAGTAAGCCGCAACGTCCGGATGGCGAGTCGTGGGTGCTGCACGCAACGCCCGAGTGGTCGGATCATCGTCGTGATAGCACGGCCGAGGAGGTCTCAAAGCCACTGCTGAAGGCGTTCCTGGAGGCGACCGGCGTCGATGCCGGATCCGTCGCTTCGATCGACGCACATCGATGGCTGTACTCGCAGGCAGCGGAACCGCTTGATGTCGGCTGCCTCTGGGACGCGGGCAACAGCATCGGCATCTGCGGTGATTGGTGTTCGGGCTCCCGCATTGAGGGTGCGTTCCTCAGTGGAATGGCGATGGCGGGCCGCGTCCTCTCGCACCGACTCAGCAGGCATGGACTATGAAACGTGCGGTACGCGACCATCAATCAGACCACCTCCCACAGGCATGACTGACGCTGACTGGATGCGGATGGCCATCGAAGAAGCGCGCAAAGGAGACGCCCCATACGGTGCGGTCATCGTGCTGGACGCTTCACTTGTCGCCACCGGTTTCAACACGACGAGACGACACAAAGACGCGACCGCGCACGCCGAGGTGAACGCGATTCGTCATGCCACGACAGCCCTCAGCTCGCGGTCGCTCGAAGGCTGCACGCTGTATGCGACGGGCGAGCCGTGTGCAATGTGCGCGGGCGCAGCCGTGTGGGCAGGCATATCGCGAATCGTCTTTGGCGCGACGTTCGCACAACTCGCCGGTGCCGGCCAGCATCAGATTGGTATCTCCTGCAAGGAGGTGATCGAGGCTGGCTTCAGGGAAATCGATGTTCTCGGCGGAGTTTTGGCGGATGAGGTTCTGGGACTCTTTGTCTAGTTCGTCTGCGTGAGCGAAGGCCGAACGCCTCGCTTCAGGCAGGGGAGGTGCGGAGTAGACCTCCGGGTGGGCCTTGCTGGTTCACTGTTTCGCTTCCAATGTTGCTATCGCGTCACGTACTTCCTCGTTGTCCGGATAGTATTCCTGTGTGAGACGGAAGATGGCCATAGCCTTGTCAGGCTGCTCCATCATATCCATGGCCATGTAGCCGAGCATGACCAGCAGGTCTTCCTCCATAGCCATGGAGTAGCCCAGGTTTGCCGTCAGGCGTTCGCCCCGTTCCCGAATGAGGGTTACCAACGTTTCGGTTGGTGTGGCAGGATCATTGTACACCGATGGACTACGGAGAACAAACCAGTCAAAGGCGAACATCAGTCCGTCCCGCATGGAAGCGAGCGGAACGGAGCCGTGCAGATCGTTCTCATAATATCGCCAGTCACTCCGCAGCCCACTTGTGTCATCGTCCTCCATCATCCGTACGAACTCCAGCTGCGACCGCATGCCGAGGCTAAACCCCGACGTGTCATTCTCGATATCGCGGATGGTCAATGTGTCCGAGAACCGGGGGATTTCGTTCGCGATGGTGACGTATAGCGTTTTCCCGGTGAAGTCTTGTGTGGCCAGCGCTTCCCGGGTGCGGTCGAGCATGAGGGGATAATCCCAGTCCAGACTAGGATCCATAGCCAGGTACGTGGAAAACAGGTCGGGGCGGGTGAGGAGTGTGTGTATGGTGAACAGGCCGCCGTAGGAATGTCCGACCAGTGTCCGGAACGTTGACGTGGGATACGTCCGGTCCATGTAGGGGATGAGCTCATCGGCCAGGAACGTCATGAAACGGTCCGCCCCGCCGGACACTTCCATGGCCATACCGTTGCGCTGCGAGATCTCCGAGACCGTCAAATCCCGGTCACGATTCATGGCATTTCCGACGCCCACGACAATGAGTTCGGGGACATGAGAATACGTATAGTACGCCAGCACGGCGGCCATGCCTTGAAGGTGGACCTCGCCGTCGAGCACGTACATGACCGGGTAGCGGACCCCCTCACGGAGACCGTCCTCGGGCAGATGGATCCAGAACGGACGCATTTCCCCGAGCACTTCGGAATAGAGGCTGTCAGGTTGGCCTATGGAAATGAATGGGTCCTGGGCGCCGGCCGGAATGGCATATGCCGTCCAGAGGCAGAGTGCGGTTAGGAGAGGGCGGGTAGGGTTCACGGGGTCTTCCGATGGGTGCATGAGTCGGGGCACGTTGGACTGCCCGGTTACCGCGAAGTTGCCCGGGGAGGATGCCGGCCGAGGGACGATTAGTCCCGCCTCCGTGTAGGGACTACGTCGAGACCGGTCTTCCTACCCGTCGTGGTTCGGGTTCTGTGTAACCGGTGCGTAGCCCGGGTAACCCGTTCCCGTAAAGGACTCAACCCCGGTCGGTTGCGCCAGGTGGTCGCTACATGGACCTCTGTGATCTATTGTCACCAGGTTTTCGCATAATCGTCGTTGCCGAGAGAGGCAAGATGATCTTTCGTTTTCGGAAAGCTGATCTTGTTTTGCCACGAGGCCACTAGATCGCGGACCGAGTGCTAAGTCAGGCACCTTTAACAAGAACACATGTTGATGTCTATATTAAAGGTAACCTTTAACAAGTTCTCTGCGTTGCCAGTTTATTAAAGCAAGCCTTTATCACGATCATGGGCCGATCTGGACACTACGTCAAACAGCCAGGCGGGTACAGCGCATTCATCCCCGCCCCGATGCCCCCGCAGCCTCCCATAGAACTGGACCAGGAGCTGCAGCAGGCCCTTTCACGGGCTGACCGCGCACTCGGACGCCTGGACGGCTCGATCCAAACGCTGCCAGACCCAGACCTGTTCGTGTTCATGTACGTGCGAAAGGAGGCCGTGCTCTCAAGTCAGATCGAGGGAACGCAGAGTTCACTACAGGACGTTCTGGAGGCAGAAGCGGCCATCATGGATCCGGATCGGCCACGGGATGTCGTCGAAGTCATCAACTATATTCGCGCCATGAACCTCGGGCTCGAACGGCTCGAGGATCTGCCCGTGTCGGTTCGTCTGATCCGCGAAATCCACGCCGAGCTCATGCGCGGAGTACGCGGAGGCCAGATGCAACC
>JABDKH010000363.1 GCA_013002345.1 Rhodothermales bacterium | reverse complement strand
TGGTCAAACTGACGGCGCCATTCCTTCGCAGAGGAAGCCTTCCCGGCTTTGACGACCCCATTACGTGTCCGCCCAGCTCGCCCGCGCCCGGTCCAAGATCGACGACGTGATCCGCGACTTCGATCATCTCGCGGTCGTGCTCGACGACGAGGACCGAATTGCCGAGGTCGCGCAGGCGCTTCAGTGAGTCGATGAGCTGGCCGTTGTCTGCCGGGTGAAGCCCGATGCTGGGTTCATCGAGATCATAGAGCACACCTACGAGCTGAGTACCGATCTGGGTCGCAAGCCGGATGCGCTGACTCTCCCCACCCGACAGGGATCGGGCCGACCGATCCAGGTTCAGATATCCGACACCCACGTTCAGTAAGAAGTCCAGTCGTTCCGAAATCTCCTTCACGATCGGCCGTGCAATAACCGACTGACGCTTCTCCAGCTTCGCATCGTCAAAGAAGGTCCTCAGCGTCTGGAGGTCCATCTCTACAAGCTCGGAGATATTTTTTCCGGCAACCCGAAACGACAGACTCTCTTTTCGCAGTCGTCCGCCACCGCATTCAGGACACGGAAGCTGCTGCATGTACGACTCGGCCCACTTCCTCGACGACTGGGATGAAGTCTGTTCATACGTATGCCAGAGGTGACCGAAAACACCGTTAAACCTGTGCTTGTACTGTACCTCTCGATCCTTGTAGCGGTAAACGATGTCAAACTGTTCATCGCCCGCACCGCGAAGTATTACTTCCAGTTGCTCCGCGCTAAGCTCACCCAGGGGTGTCCCGAAGTCAAATGCGTACCGCTCCCCGACCGCCGTAAGCTGACTGAAGATCCACACGTCCCTTGGCTTGCCAAGCGGCGCAAGACCTCCATCCTGAATCGAGAGCGACGCATCGGGGATAACCATCTGCTCCGAGAGCTCCCTCTTCGTTCCCAGTCCGTTGCAGTCCGAACAGGCCCCATATGGCGAATTGAAGGAGAATGTGTTTGGCGAAGGATCGTCGTACGAGATACCGTCTTCCGCAGAGAAGAGATGGCGACTGAACAGGCGGTCACCATCGTCCGCGTCTCCGTTCACGACACTGGCGATCAAGGTGCCACTACCCATTCCGAGCGCCGACTCGACTGACTGAGCCACGCGTGCCCTCACCCCTTCCTTGATTACGATGCGATCAACCACCACCTCAATATTGTGGGTCTTGTAGCGATCCAGCTTCATTCCCTTCTTGATCTGCACCACTTCGCCATCTACGCGCACGCGCTCGAAGCCCTGCCCGGCGATCTGCTCGAACAGCTCGCGGTAGTGACCCTTGCGACCCCGCACGACGGGGGCGAGAATCAAGACCCGAGAGCCGGATTTCAACTCTCCAATGCCGTCGATAATCTCGTCGTCGGACTGCCGCCGCATCGGCAGACCCGAGATCCACGAATGGGCCGTCCCGGCCCTGGCAAAAAGAAGACGCAAAAAGTCGTAGATCTCGGTAACGGTGCCGACGGTGGATCTCGGGTTTCGACTGACCGTCTTTTGCTCGATCGCGATTACGGGAGACAGACCGTCGATATGGTCCACATCGGGCCGCTCCATCATTCCGAGAAACTGCCGTGCGTATGCACTGAGACTTTCCATATAGCGCCGCTGGCCTTCGGCGTATATCGTGTCAAACGCAAGGCTTGACTTGCCGGAACCCGAGAGGCCTGTAATCACCACGAGCTTATTCCGCGGGATGTCGAGATCGATATCCTTCAGATTGTGCTCGCGGGCACCTCGAATGATGATCCGGTCGTGCATCAGGCGTCGTCGTTTCGGGCTGGGGGCGGGGACGGAATATCTTGTGTCGAACCGGACCACATAGTCTTCGTTCCTAGATGTGGCCGGCAAACATTCGAGAGCAAACGTCGACGTAGCATGAGCCTGACTAATCCACGCGGTCTTCTAATCGCACTCGTGATCATCGCGGCCGCTTGCGGCCCCGTTCCAGATCCAAGACTGACACTCATCGTCCGGACTCCGTCCGGTGTTCCATTCGGCGACACCGTATACGTTGCCGGCAATATCGATTTGCTTCGCTCGTGGCGGCCCGACGGAATGGCGCTGTCCCCGGAGGACTCGACCACCTGGAAAGCGGTTCTTTCACTTGAGCGCGATTCAACAATTGAATTCAAGATCACGCGCGGTGAATGGATCACGGAGGCCGTTCTGGAAGATGGGTCGGTCCCCGCCAACCATGCGATCACATTGACCGGCGACACCACCGTAGTCATCAATGTGTTCGGGTGGAAAGATGTAGCCGGCGCTGTGCAAGGACAGATAACCGGAGATGTTGAGTATCTGCGAGAACTCGAGGGCGACGGAATCCCGACACGGGATGCGATCATCTGGTTGCCGCCCGGTTACAAGAGCGACGTTTCGAGGCGGTATCCCGTGCTGTACATGCATGATGGTCAGAATATTGTTGACCCCCTGACTTCGTACGCTGGTGTCGACTGGCAGGTCGACGAGAACATCGACTCTCTGAGCAGCCTCGGTGAAATGGAGGCCGTGATCGTTGTGGGTGTGTACAACACGCCGGCGAGGTCTGACGAGTACGGCGCGACCGATGCCGGACTCGCGTACCTCGACTTCCTGGTGAATACCCTGAAGCCGAAGATTGACGCAGCGTACCGAACGCTTTCAGAGAGAGAACACACCGGAATCATGGGCGCTTCGATGGGTGGGACAATCTCCTTCCTTGCGCTGTGGCACTATCCGCACATTTTCTCGAAAGCGGCGTGCCTGTCGCCGTACTTCCCCAATACTCTTCCACGAGAGGTCGAGAACCGCGCGGACTGGGATCTGATGGGTCTGTCGCTTTACATCGACAACGGTGACGATCAGCTCGATTCGCGGCTGCAGACTGGCATTGACAGGATGCTTCCGGTACTTCGCCATCGTGGGTTTCAGGACAACGAGAACCTTATGTGGATCACGGCTGCTGGCGCTCAACATAACGAGCGCTTCTGGGCTCGCCGTGTCTGGCGCCCGCTCCTCTTCATGTTCGGAGAAGAGGGACGGGGCGTCAAGCGTTAGCTGCTCGTGCAACGGGTCGCACGTGAGTTGGTCGCGGCATGCTTTTCCGTGCCCCGGCTTCCATTGGGCGTAGTGATGGTGTCTCGCTGTCATCTCCGGAGTATGCCGGATGAAAGGACGGAGGCATGCTCGGGTGCTGAAGGAATCGACCCTTCTCGTCGAGCGATACCCACTGCGCCGGCAATCGATACAGGTAGCGCCCGATGCCCCACTGGACCGCCGCCCGCCGCATGCTGCTGGTCAAACCACCCTTTACCGCCTCGATATCCGTGTTGCTGGCTCCGTCCCACTTGGTGATCCACTGTTCTCCAACACGGATTGAAAGCCCGCAAAGCACTCCGCCATCAGGACCCTGTTTGAACTGGTTGCACCAGTTCTCCGGACCACACACAAGATCCAGACGATCCATGATCGCGCGATTGGTGATATACGGCACGGCCATGGCGCGACGCCGGTCCTTCGTGTATTTGACCGGCTTCCAGTCGATGTCGGCGTTTGAGAAGTAATGCTGCAACCGCCTCAGGTTCGTTGTGTTTGTCATGGCGCCAACCCCGTCTTCGTCTATTGTGATTCTTGCGTGTCCCAAATATCCGACCCCTATGTGACAGCATAATGTCATACCTGGTGTGGGTCTTTCCCCGATAGCACGCGGGGGTTGTTATGCCACTAACTTTTGTCTAAGATCGACGTAGTCTGTAACGGCCTATCGCCGCCCAGATCACCCTCATTCCGGAACGGCGCAATCAATGGATACCGTATACCTCATCAGCCTGATCGTCGGAGGCTTCTTCGTGCTGCTGTCCATCTTTGGTGGTGGAGAGACGGATACGGATGTCGATGCGGACTCAGACTTTGATTTCGATGCGGACTCGGACTTCGACTTCGAGGTCGACCACGACTTCGATTTCGACGCCGATCATGACTTCGAGCTTGACGCGGACCATGATCTTGACATCGACGGCGGCATTGGAAGCGGACCGGGCCTCGTGGATCTGTTCTCCGTCCGGGCGCTCTTTCTCTTCGCGGCGTTCTTCGGACTGACGGGAACGCTGCTGACGTGGATGGATGCATCCGTCGTCTGGACGTTGGTCGCTTCCATCATGACGGGACTTGCGATAGGGCTGGGCGGAAACTGGGTCATCAAGACGTTCGGATATCGTACCGTGTCGAGTACCCAGACGTCCCGTGATATCCGCGGTACGACCGGGCAGGTCCTCATACCGTTTGAGGGTGGCGAAAAGGGCAAGATCACGTTGATCTCAAAGGGCAAGCGGCTGCAGCTCGTGGCGAGGTCGTTCGACGACGAAAGCCTGTCCACATTCGAACCAGGAGAAGACGTTGTCGTCGTTCGAATGGCGGGATCTGTGGCTGAGGTCGTCAAGCCAAATTGACGATTACACTTCATCTCTGAAATAAGTACAGGCTAATAAATCATGGAAGTCCTTGTTGTCCCCATTGTCCTGATTCTGGGAATACTGGCGGTGCTCGGAATCATTCGAGCAAATCTGAAGATCTGTCCGCCGAACGAGGTCCTCATTTTCAGCGGTCGGAGGAGGCTTCTGGGAGACGGGTCTGAGGTAGGATATCGTGTCATTCAGGGCGGTCGGGGCTTCCGGATCCCGATTATTGAGAAGGTTGATCGGCTGCTCCTCAACACGATTCCGATCGACCTAACCGTAATGAATTCGTATAGCAAGGGTGGAATTCCGTTGACTGTGCGGGCGATCGCGAACGTAAAGATTGCGTCAAACGAGGCGGAATTGAACAACGCTGTCGAACGTCTGCTGGGAAAGTCACTCGACGAGATCCAGACGATCGCAAAGGAGACGTTGGAGGGTAACCTTCGCGGGGTCGTGGCGTCGCTCACGCCTGAGGAGGTCAATGAGGATCGGCTCAAGTTTGCCAAGGTCCTTCTCGAGGAAGCCGACAACGATCTCAGCGCGCTCGGACTTCAGCTGGACACGTTGAAGATCCAGAGCGTCGAGGACGATCGAGGATACCTGGACGCGATCGGCCGGCAGAGCACGGCATACATCATATCTCAGGCAGAGATCGTGGAAGCCGACAAGCGGGAAGCGGCCAAGCTGGCGGAAGCACGTGCCGACAAGTCTATCGTCGAGGCGGAAAATGAGGTCCGGATAATCAGGGCCCAGCTAGGGGCGAAGGCGGAGGCCGAGGAGGCCAAGATCTCGGTGGCCGCCCAGGTGTCTGAGGCAAAGGCCAAGCAGGAGCTGGCAGAGGAAGAGATCATGCTCGCAGAGAAGGAGCAGCGGGCCCGCGTGATCGTTGCTGCCGAGGCGGAACGACAGGCGAAGGAAGAGATCGCTATCGGTGACGCTGCACGTATCCTTGAGGACGGCAAGGCGGAGGTAGCGGTGCTGAAGCAGAAACTTGAGCTGTGGGTCGATGCAGGCCAGGATGCGGAGCGCCTTTTCCTGATCCAGATGCTGCCGGACATTCTGAAACAGGTCGTCAAGACGGTCGACAACCTCAAGATCGACAAGATCACGGTCGTGGACAGCGGCCAGGGTGCCCCAGGAACGGGGGTGCCGGCAGTTTTCAGTCAGATTGCAGGCGCTACGCCAGCATTGCTCGAGAGTCTGAAGGCGTCTACCGGCGTTGACATTGCGGGCATGCTGCAGCGCGCTGGTGACCTCAGACTTCCGGATCAGGAGGCAGACGACTAGAGACGCCGGCCAACCAGCTTCTAGACTTCTACTGCGTGATCGTAAACACGAGTCGCCTTGACGATATCTCGTCGTCTCGGAACTCGTCCGGCAACTCCTGGATGATTTCTTTCAGGTCGAGTCGTTGCTCTGTCGCACGAGGCAGTACCTCCTGAAATGAATAGACCTCACGCATCCGTGCGATAGCCAGGTCAGCGTCCCCCGCCGCCGCCGCATTGAGATCGGGAGGTTCGACCAGGGAGAAGACAACTTTGAGCAGAGGCACGTTCGATTTGATCTCGAGCTGCCCGGCATCTCTTGCAAGATTTTCCGATGAGAGTTGTACCCGCGTCGGCGCCAGAACCTGCGTTTCCGCAATTCGCTCGACGGTCACCTTGTGGCTTGCCTTATCCAGTTGTTGGCCCTGCGCCACACCCGTCACAGCGATTCCGACCGACAGCAGTATGATTGTCCTGATCATCATAGTCGACATGGATATCGGTACAACGACCAGTGAAACTTAAGTGAATTCAGGCGCTATTGCCTCTGGTGGCCTCGAATTCCCTTCTCCTGCTGGCAAGAATCGGGTGAAATCTCCGCCACACGCAGCGCCGGGATATGGATAAGGCTATCCGGTTCAAGCAGTTGGAGCCCGCCATATCGGCCATTCGTGACCAGCAGCGGCCACAATTCCGCCAACCCCAGATATCTTTCAGAAACAGACGCCAGGGTTTCGTCTTCGACCGCACGGTGAGTCGTTCCAAGAGTACGGTCCCGTTCGAACTCAAATCGCCGAGCAGGTATGCTCAGGATCGATCCTACCGAAATCAGATGCGGATTTGATACCCGTTCACGATTCGCGAGCCAGATGACTGGCCAGAGTCTCTCATCTCCGTAATGACGACGAGCAAGCCGAGACAAACTCTCACCCTTCACGACGCGATTTGTGAATGCCCGCGGCCGGTCATCCGCGGGGCACGTGGAAGTTGTGTCAGATGGCGCGCGAACGCCGGGGCGAGTTCGACGATCAGCGACGTCTGTGGCGTTCGTCTTTATCTCTCCCCCGGCAATCATTCGAATATTTCGGATGTCTGATTCCGCCAGGATTTCCAGCGATGACTGTTGGCCCGGATCTACCTGAAATTCATACCGCTCCCGGGCCACTCTGTATCGACGAGGCAGCTCGGCCATAACGACTGACGCACCGTATTTCCCGGGGCGAATTTTCGGAAAGATGAACCTGCCCGCTGCATTCGTGACCGTTCGATATTTGCCTATTCCATCGTCGATCTCGATCACGGCGAGTGCAACCGGGCGCACAGTCCTGACCGGACCGGCGTCGTGCGTGCCGCGCGTTTCAACGATCAGAAATCGACCGACCAGCCTCGCAGCCCTTGCGACTGGGACTTCGATTACAGGAAGCGGTGACTTATCCAGATCTACTACCATCGGCAGTTCAAGCATCGGGACGAATTCGACATCGAGAGTAGATGAGTCGATTCCGAAGAGGCGGACGCCCGAGCCCGGTGCTCGCAAACTGAATCCACCTTCGACGTTCGAAAGGGCGTGAGAATCGGACAGGCGAACCAGGACCCCCTCCACCGGCTTGCCGGTTGTCGCATCCGTCACTCGACCGTGAACCCGAGGGGTCGAGGCACGAAATGGATTTGGCGCCGACAGTGGCACGCGAAGCGACAGTCCCAGATCAGCCAGACCGCTACCGGTTCGAGACGCCGCTGAACTGTACTGAAAGCGCGCGGTCAATTCTACACTGCCTATCTGTCGCGACAGTCGTGCGTGTATCAGTTCGTAGAGCCCACCCCAGAAATCATCCTGACTCACAAACCCGTCAACGTGCAGCCGGGTCTTGCGATTTAGCCGGGACGACAGAGCTATTCGAAGCGACGACGAACTCCCCACGACTGGATGATCCATGTTCGCCCCGTTGAAGTACTCGAGAGAGGCGGCGATGGTGTGCACACCCAGGTTCGCCTCCGACGTCAAACCGAACTCCCGAAAGGCGTGCCCTTCATCAACTCCCGTTCCTGCGAAGCGACCGGTCGTGACATGCGCGGACGCCGAGAATAAGCGCCTTCCCATTGCAACGGAAAACCGAACGTCTCGCTCATGCAATCCGAAGTTCAGATCGGATGCTACGGTTCGAGCGCGCCCACCCGCGTCGAGCTTGATTGACGCGTCGTTCGTACCAGACCTCACCCTCCAGCCAAGGCCTGAACGAACCCGACTGTTCTCTCTCCGCCAGTCGTCGGCCCCAGGTGTCCCTTCGAACGACTGGCGTTCGATCCGAGCAGACGAGTGAAAAAAGACGCCTCCGAACGGCCTGATCGTGATGGCACCGTGCCGGAAATCAAAGTTGGCATACTGTCCGGGAAAACCGGGTCCGGCATGCACATATCGACCCGAATACTGAATCCATTGATTTCGACGGCCTACCAGCTCCATCGCGACGGCTCCGGTGCGGTTCACGCCGGCCACAGCGTCACCGACTTCGAGCTTCACGTGAGCCAACTCCGAAGGGGCAGCGCGTGCGTACACGGTCACTGTTTCACCTCGATCGACACCATTGCGTCTCAAGTACGTCGCTCCGAACGAACTCCAGACGTTGGTCTGAAAGCTTAGCAACACGCCTTGCCGACTCCTGACGGGAAAACCAAACCTGCTGCGATCATAGAAAGCCCCGGCGGTGAGCGGACCTCGACGGCCTTCGATCGAGATACCGCGTCCAATGCCGGGCACCGTGGTCAGAGTTGAGTAACCGAACCGCGTGTCTCCGAGACCTATGGTGACTGATTCGCTCTCGTACGAGGCTCTGCGAATACCTCGTTTGCCAAGCCTCGATGACTTCCGCTGATCCGGGAGGCGCACGGCCACGGCCAGATGTCGAGACTGGTCGCGGTCGACGAATCCGCCGACCTCGAACCCGACCTGAGCTGCAACGTCTTGTCCACTCACGGTGGTGCCGATAGTAATCGCACCGGGGAGGTCGGACTCATCGTTTGGCTTTGCGTGGGCTCCGGGGATTACGTCAAACAGCACCGCTGCATCGTCAACAAGACCGCCACAGTCGGGCGTTTCCCCAGTGATGATCAGTGCACGCTGTACCATCTTGCCGGCTCCGGCCGGGGTGGCGATAGATGCCAGGAATTCCTTTGCCTCACCCGCAGAAACATGTATCGCGCTGGTATCGATTGCTACACCGTAACCTCGCGCACTTCTCGCTCGAAGGCGAACACTGATAGCCACGTTGCCGGAATTCCTGATAGCTCCCGTCGCGTGAAGGGTCTTGCCCGCCTCAACAAATCGCTTTGCTGCGCTCGCCTCGATCGAGAACGTGCAAGTCGACGCGACGACTACACGATGACTTGCCCGGGTTTCGCCTTGAGCAGCCTCCCCGATTCGAAGCGTGATCTCGTAGCTGCCGGGTGCTGCATCCTCAGGAATTCGAACGAGCTGAAGAACATTCGTCGATCCGCCTGCCTCAAGTTCGATCTGGCGTGCAGGAAATATCGAGGTCCAGCGAGCCGGCAGCTGCGTCTCAACGGAGAGCTTCGCCGCGCGAGCAGCAAGATTCGTGACGCGAAAAGACGCGGTGATCGTCTTTCCGGGCTCTGCCGGACCGGCCTGCTGTCCGATCACCTCCGTCGCGATGGAGTCAGTTTCGATTGATCCGATTTCCTGAGCATATACGGACACGTCCCCCACGAGAATCCGCAAGACGAGTACGGCTGGCAGGCAGAGACGGACCCGTCGCATGTTCTCCCTACAAGGTTATCCTGTATTGCGCTCCGAAGAGGTTATCGTTGCCTCCATCGACCACAACAAGCGCATCATACGCGCCTTCGGGTGTGTCAGCCAGCTCGAAGCGATGGGCAACCGACGTGCCCGGGTAGACCCGGGATTGCTGACCCCGTATTCGGCGAGCTAATTCACCCGCTGTGTCGTACAACTCGATCCAGGTTTCCGGCACGATTAGTACGTTGCCACTGTTCTCGAAATTCAGCTGCAGGATCGGCTGACCCAGGGCCTCCTTTGTCAACTCTACGCCTGCGATGTCGATGTCGATCTTCGCGTTCGTGCGAATGTGTGACGCGACCTGAACAGCGTATCTGGTAACCTGCCGGATCCCGAACTGTGTTCGGTCGGTCTTGCCCAGCGTCGATTCAGGTGAGTCTTTGGAAATGCCCTCGATCATGAGCATGCTCCAGTATGACCCGATTGGTACCGTATCCACGACCGTTGTCGGAACCGTTACAACGTAGTTCACCACGCCCGACTCACCGGGTGCGAGTGTGAGAACCGCGGGATTAAACTGCACCCAGCCAGCGTTCGATCGCGGTGACGTCCCCGGTTCTTCGAAGTAGTTCGACCCATCATGGTAGAACATGTAGTCCGTTTGATAGATCTTCGCCTGCGCGGGTTCAGGGGAGTCGTTGCGAACCGTAATCTGTCCGCTATACACTTCTCCCGGCGCAACATCACGATCGCTCGCGAGCGAACCGAGCACAGATATCTGTGCACTTGCTGCACTCTGAGTGGCCGCCATCATGAGAGCCAGAAACACTATGCTTGTCCAGCCTGGTCGAGTCTTCTTCATTGACCTGTGATCGTATAGGTGACAGTATGAGTCTCTTCTCCGAACCCATTCTCCGGCCGAGCCACTGCTCGATAATTCAAGGTGCACCGGCCTGAACCTCGCTGCGTAATCGCGACGATCAGGTCTTGCGCCGTACCTCCCGAGACCAAGCTCAATTCGCCTGTCGGCAAGCCACGCTGAACATCGATCGCGTCGACAAAAAGCTCGAAGCGCTGGTCGATGGATGAGGAACTGACCATAATCTTGGATGGGGATCGGACCTGGTTCCACTGGAGCCGCGACGAGCCGTCCTCTCCGGCCGGGCGTCCAACTGGATCCAGCGTGATAACAACCGGGCCTCCCTGGAGCTTCAGTCGTTGAGCAGTAGTGCTTTCAGGCAACATGACTGACAGCGCTACAGCAAGTATCGCAACCGCACGCTTTCCGGGCATGGCGAAGTCCAGTCAAGACAGACGGAAACCGGACGCGCAACGCGCGTCCGGCTGCAGCCGAGGTAGGCGGTTGGACTAACTGGTGATGGTATAGGTGACGGTCCGCGTCTCGCTCGTTGACGCCGGAGTCGAAGGAAGAGCCGTTGCGGTGTAATCAATCGCGAGACCGGACTCGGCGACCGCACTGATTCCGGTAACAACGTCCTGCGCAGCCGAGCTGAGAGTGATCGCTCCGGTCGACGTACCCGCTGCCGTCGGTGCAGAGACCGCTACGTCGAGCGCAAGAGTTGGACTGTAGTCCGAATCCAGCGACGCAACGATCTTTCTTGCCACACCGTTTGTAGTAATTCCGTAGTTGGCGGAAGCGGACTCAGACAGGGTGATTGAGTTGATTGTCAGCGTGACGTTGCCGCTGACCACGATTTCGTCAATTGCGGTGACAGCGATGGTTACGTCGTGGGACGCCGTTGACTGCGCGGAAGCGGTATTTGCGACTGTAATGAGTCCGAGGGTGACCGCGGTGAGTAGGATTCGCGTTTTCATGATTCGTATGTGCATTTGTGGTGGGATCTCCGTGAGGGAGTCGAGCTGAACCGTGATGCGCGTGACGCAACCGTGCCCACTGAAGCACCTGAAGACTCCAAACATCGATAGCGGTAGCTATTCGATGTCTCTCGTCTATCGGAGCACCGAAAACGTGCTAAAGGTCCACATCATATCTTCAATTTCGATCCACGGTATCTCCACACAATGCCTGAACGATCAGGCCGCCCGTGCGGCACGTCCCACGGTGCCGGAGTGGGTAGCCTCCCCGTCCCATGGGAAAGCCATCGGATCCTGCGCCTCGACTCGCGTAACATGAACGCGATTTCGGGAGCCTGATAATTTCGTGATTCGCAAATAACCTGGCTCCATCCTCGAAAGCGCCGACGCGACACCTTCGGGATCCATAAGTACATCGAAGGCGGAGAGACAATAGACGCGGTTCATTTCCAGCCCGGCAAGGAGCCATGGCTGCCGCTGCAATCGACCAGTATCCAGTGCATCGCATATGACACCGAACGTGCCGCGAGAACCCGCTATGGCAAGATCTACGGTTACGCCCCCGACCAACTCGGCGGTCGGCCCCTGAGATATCGTGACCCCACGACAGGCCACCGATTTCAGCGCACACGCCAATTCGTCGCTCGGGCAGACCTCCGGAGATGATGTTTGACTCTCAACGTCCCGGCCGATACTCGCTGTGCGAGAGACCTCGGTTTCCGTTTGTCGTTCATCGTATGTGTACATCGTCGTGCGCTCCATGAGAAATCATGCTTGTGATCACTACCGTCACCCAACCACAAGTTCGATTACCCGTATGACACCATAATGTCATACTCCTCCTGCAAGTTTTTGTAAGCGCTCCACGGACTGCACCGTCCGGCAAACCTCGCGACGGCCTCGTCGTATATCTCGACCCACTTCAGACCACCGCGCATGCTCCACCGGAGGATTCCCACCTTCCTTTTCGCCGCCGCAGTCGTAGCACTGACTGCGGGCACTGCCCTCGCCCAGGGATTCGGTATCGTCAGCGGACGCAACCACCCGGAATTGAACTGGCGCGTCGCGGAAACGACACACTTCCGCATTATGTACCCCGACCACCTCGCCG
>JABDKH010000362.1 GCA_013002345.1 Rhodothermales bacterium | reverse complement strand
ATCTGGGAAGTAGCGATCCAGGAGTGCGTCGGTCCGCCGTAGAGAACCATTTCAAGTGGGTCCAGGCGGCGAAATTTCTTTCGTGTCACTCAATCCGCGTCAATGCCATGATCAACGCCGAGTCTCTGGCATACGACGCGCAGATGAAGCTATCTGCCGACGGTTTGAGGCAGCTCGTTGAGTTCGCCGCGGGCCTGGAACTGAACGTGATCGTCGAGAATCACGGGGGTCTGTCGAGCAGCGGAGAATGGCTGGCCGGCGTGATGGAGATGGTTGATCATCCACGTTGCGGAACGCTTCCCGACTTCGGCAATTTCTGTATCGAGGGTTCGGCCTATCCCGTAGATGGATGCAATGAGATGTACGACTACTATCGCGGAGTCGAAGAGCTGATGCCGTACGCGAAGGCGGTCAGCGCGAAGTCGTACGATTTCGACGAGGCTGGAAACGAGACTACCCTGGACTACGAGCGACTGATGCGGATTGTCCTTGACGCCGGCTATCGCGGTTACGTAGGAATAGAGTACGAGGGGAGTGTGCTCTCCGAGGGTGACGGGATACGAGCAACGCGCGACCTGCTGCTCGCCGTGCGAGAGAGGCTGGCCACCGAATACAAAGAGACGTGAGAACCCATGAATTCACAAATCTTGCGATGTGCGTCACCCGCGCTTGTTGGAATCGCTGCAGCACTAATGTCGCTGTCCGCGTGTGCACCACGAGCGCTGGAAGTGGCCCCTGTGTCGACTGAGACTGAATCATCTTGGGAGACGCTCTTCGACGGTGCGACACTCGACCTGTGGCGCGGCTTCCAGAAGGATCATATACCCAGTGGCTGGTCCGTAAAGGACGCGGTGATTTATTGTGCCGGTACGAACGGTGGCGACCTCATCACAAAAGGTCAGTGGCAGAATTTTGATCTTGAGCTGGAGTGGAAGATCTCCGAGGCCGGTAACAGTGGGATCATGTACCGGGTGGTGGAGGTGCATGGTGCTCCGTACTTGACGGGGCCGGAGATGCAGGTGCTGGACGATGACGCCCATCCCGACGCGGCGAATGACGCGAGCCACCTCTCAGGGGCGGCGTACGACCTGTACGCTCCCGCGGAAGACGCGACGAAACCAGCCGGGGAGTGGAACTCGAGCCGGATCCTCGTTGACGGCACACACGTGGAGCACTGGCTCAACGGGGTGAAGGTCGTTGAGTATGAGCTGTTCAGTGAAGAGTGGAACCAGCGAGTCGAGAACAGCAAGTGGGCGAAAGAACCCGATTACGGACGAATGGCCATGGGTCACATCGCGCTCCAAGACCATGGCGACGAAGTCTGGTATCGTAACGTCCGCATTAAGCGACTGCCGGACACTCAGTAGAAGATTGTTGCGATTCGTTGCTATTGCGCAGTGCCGGTCGGGTCGGTCCAGACGAGCCGTATCCGCAGCAGGTACATGTCGGCCGTGATGTATAGGTAGCGACCATCGTCGCCGAATGCGACATTGGCGGCGGGCACCGGAAGTCGAATGGTCCCGAGATGGGTGCTGTCTGGAGCAAGAACCACAACGCCTCCCGGCCCGGTGGCAAATAGATTGCCCTGGTCATCGACTTTGAGTCCATCGGGCAGTCCGCTGCGGGATCCGGACCATCGGCTTGCATCAAAAAACGTCCTTGCGTTTGAGAGCATGCCGTCATCGCCCACATCGTATGCCACCCAGACGGCACGCTCGTGGTCCGAGTTCGCAACGTACAAAGTGCTGCCGTCAGGAGAGAATGCGATACCGTTCGGCCGCGCCAGGTCGTCGGTCAGGAGCTCGACCACGCCGCCTGTCGATAGTCGAAACACGCCCTGAAAACCAAGCTCCGAATTTGATGCCTCCGTCAATCCGTACGGAGGGTCGGTAAAATAGAGGTCGCCACTCCGATGGTACGCGGCGTCGTTCGGACTGTTGAATCTCTTGCCGTTGAATTGATCGGCCAGCGTAGTGAAGAGCGGTTGTGGATCTTCAAGATCGGCATTCATCTTCGCCACACGACGATCACCGTGTTGGCACAGGACGAGTTCTCCGTCTTTGTTCAGAAGAAGTCCATTGGAGCCCTCGTGAGCACCGGATGCGTAACCGGTTTCGCCCGAAGGAGAAAGCCACACGGAGAGACCGTCCTGTTCATCCCAGCGATAGATCATGTTCTCCGGAACATCGGAGAACAACAGGTAGCCACCGTCTGGGATCCAGACTGGCCCCTCGGACCACGTAAATCCTTCAGCCAGGATCTCGATTCTTGCGTCGGACGGGACAAGCCTGTGGAAATCGGGATGTGCGACTTCGAGATATCCAATGGTGTCGACGCGTGCGTGATCGGTATTGTTGCTCGGGACCGGTGTCGTGCAAGCACCGAGGAGCAGCAATCCAAGAATCGGGAGGCAGCGCGAAGTGGTCATTCGGTGCGAGTGTATGAATAAGTGGATGACATCTTACTGAATGCGTCTGTTCTCGTTCAGTTGACATCCTCGCTGGAGTCTTCGTCATCCGATTCACTGGCCGTGCTCGGTATGCTCCAGTTCTCAGCGAGCTCCAGCTCGGCGTGTGTCCACGGCGTGGCGCGATCGACGGTGAGTGCACGGACGGCTGCTACGTCTGCCTGCTTGACCTCCGGGGCTTCGTTACTCCACGCGTTGCGGATGTAGGAGAGGACATCTGCGATTTCGCTGTCGGAGAGCACGGTACCCCACGCCGGCATGGCTCCGTTGTACGCGACGCCCTGCACCGTCGTAGGACCGGTTAGACCGTGGAGGACGATACGGATCAGTCGCCCCTCTTCCTCGAGCACCCACTGGGTGCCGTCGAGCGGAGGGAAGTAGCCGGATATGCCGCGGCCCTCAGCCTGGTGGCATGAGACACAGCGCGTCATATAGATCTGCTGGCCGTCGTTGCCGTTGTCCGGCTGCGGCGAAGTGACGGACGAGCCGCCGAACTGAGTCGCTGCGAGCCAGAGGATGGCGGCGACGGAGGCCGGCAGAATGAGAAGGGCTGAGAGGAGTCGCATGTCGGGCGGTGTCTGAAGTCTCGGGAGTTCTCGCGTGGTACGTTCTTGAAGCGAGGACGTTCGCGTTGAAGTGTCCTGCGAGGCCGTGAATCGAGAGGCAATCTGGCAGGTCTAGGATTGGTTCGTCGCGGCTGACGCTCCTTCTCGCTATGACGGAATGGACAATTCAGCTCTCGCAAACGAAACAGATGACCCAGTTCTCGCAGAGACTAAGCGGATGATTCTGTACTTCGACGGAGGAAATGGCTGGGTCTGTCCTCGCCGGGGCGCGTCAATTCCTAGCCCTTCCAGGTACCGCGCGCGACCGCCGGCACAAAATCCTCCAGACCCTCGGGCGGCCACTCGATCGTCCTCTCCTGCTCAGCACTCATATAGGCTGTCATCAGCAGCTCGACGACTTCAACGCCGTCGTCAAAACCGTACTCGGGCTGCCGGCCCTCTCGAAATGCCTGCGCGAAGTAGCGGTTCTCTCCCTCGTAGCCGTAGGCGGCCGCCTCATTCCCGACGATTGGCATCAACCCCTGCTCGGCATTCTGCTTCTCGACCAGATCCTCGCCCGCGTCACCATGAACATGTCGGCTCAAAAAAACTTTAACTCCTGAATCTAACGTGTTGTAGCTCATGGAGTACTCGGGGCCAAGGAGCTCGGCGCTCAGCCGCAGGCCTGCGCCAACGAAGCTCCAAGACGTGGTCGTTTCGGAGATCAGCGTGTTGCCCGATTCGTCTTCGTACTCGAACGTCGCCCGCGCGAAATCCTCCGACGGGGATCGCTCATAATCCACCTCGGAACCGTATGTCTCCTTGAGTATTTTCGCATACTTCGGCCGCGTCCATTTCAGGCTGGCGATCTGTGCCGAAACTTTCCTCAGGCGCAGACTGTCGCGCGGCTTCCCCGGCTCGGTCAACAGGAAACGGCCGACCTCGACGCTGTGGCACATCATGTCGTTGAGGACTCCGCCACCCTGCATATCGCCCCGCCAGAACCAGGCGCGATGCGGACCGCTGTGCTCCTCGGCGGCACGGGCCAGATAGGGGCGCCCGGCTATCGATGCACCCCGCTTCCACAGGATGTCATGACTGCGCACGAGTCCGGGGGTGAACAACTGATCTTCCAGATACCCGTGCAGCAACCCCGCCTCGTCCACCAGTTCGCGCATTCGCTTCGCCTCTCGCACGTTCCGCGCAAGCGGTTTCTCGCAGGCCACCGCTCTGAGTCGTGCACCGCTTTTGACGGCCGCCACGATCTCCTCCATGTTTTCAATCCTCACATGGTTCGGGCCGCATATCCAGACCGCATCGATGGCGGGGTCGGACACCATCTCGGTGATCGAACCGAAAGCCTTCGCCTCGCCGACTCCGAGACTACGCGCCAGCGCGGCCGCACTTTCTGCACTCTCGATGCTGGGACTGAAGACTCCGTTAATGTCCGCGTCTCGCACCGCTAGAAAAGACTGTATGTGAAAGCGGGCGATGAAACCACTTCCTACGAAGCCGATGCCGATCCTGTCTGATGCCATGTTAAAACTTCAGGGTAGGTCTGGAAGGATGAGAGAATGTAAACACGTCGGTACTGTCTCGCATGGAGCAGGGCGAGTGATTTGCACGTCCACTTCCCGAGTAATCGATGAGTTGTCGACGGGAGCGGCATCCCTCATTCTCCGATCAAGGTCACCACCAGCGTCCGGTCGCGCGGCCGAACGTCGCATTCGAGAAAGAAGATCTGCTGCCAGGTGCCAAGGACGGGGGCTGCGTTCGTCACGGGCACCGTCAGAGACGGGCCAAGCGTCGTGGCCTGCAGGTGTGAGTGCGCATTGCCGTCGTGCCAGGCCTGTTCGTGGCCGTAGTGGCGTCCGGGTGGCATTAGACCGTCGAGGATCTCCGGTAGGTCTCGCCGTAGTCCTGGCTCGAACTCAATCGTTCCGACCGCTCCGGTGCTTCCGATTACCGATATGTTCGCGATTCCCGTCCTGACGCCTGACTCAAGAGCGATTTCACTTACTACGTTCGATACGTCATGCATATCGCCGTGACCGGTCGTCGACAGGTGGATGTGTTTCTGGTGTACCATGAAACCGGATGCCTCTGATGCGTAATATTCCTCTAACGAAAATAGGTTAGCGACTACATCGACACCTCGGACCGCAATCATCTGATTGCCTTTTAAGTCCCCGTCGATGGTCCAGAATCAAATCCTGGTAGTACCGATTATGCGATTTCGTTCGATATGTATTCTTGTGCCGGTCCTGATTCTGGCGGCGTGTAAGTCCACTCGTTCCGTCGACACGCCGCAGGTTTCGCCCCCGAAGCCGGCCACAGCGATGATGCCGGCTGACCCGGAGACCACGGCGACCGCAGACGACGATGCGCCATTGCCCATCAACCCGAAGGTTCGGGTCGGCAGACTGGCGAACGGCCTGACATATTACATCAGGCAAAACGAGAAGCCCGCGGACCGGGCCGAATTGCGACTCGTAGTCGACGCAGGATCCGTGCTGGAGGACGACGATCAGAGAGGCCTCGCTCATTTCGTCGAACACATGGCGTTCAATGGGACGAAGAAGTTTCCAAAGCAGGAGCTAATCGACTATCTCGAGCTCACTGGCACGCGCTTCGGTCCGGACCTCAACGCGTACACGTCCCTTGACGAGACGGTCTACATGCTATCGGTGCGGACTGATAGTCTGGCGCAACTGGCGACGGGATTGGAGATCCTGCGCGAGTGGGCAACGGAAATTGTGTTCGAGCCGGACGAGGTCGAGAAGGAGAGAGGTGTCGTGATCGAAGAATGGCGTCTCGGTCGTGGCGCTCAGGCACGCATCTTT
>JABDKH010000361.1 GCA_013002345.1 Rhodothermales bacterium | reverse complement strand
GAAGGGCCGCGAGCGTTCCGAGCGCGGCTTTCATGTGAATTGGCTCGACCGTGATCAGAGTCTTTTCGAGGCCGGTGCGGGCGTGGTCGACAAAGACACGCCCGTCCGGGTTCACCATGACCTCTCGCACCTCGGGATCGCGCATCAGCGCGACCAGGTCCGGACCAAGCTCCCGTTGAAGCTTAGACTCTCGGCGTTGACGCTCGTTTGGATGGAGCGAAGTCATCGGCCAAGCCTTTGTTGACCCGCAAACCTGTCGTCGGGGTGTTCGATGGTTTTTCCAAGGCCCCTTTGAAGCGCCCTCCGCACCGTCCGATGCGCGTACTTTTCCTGCTCGCGGCGCGAGCCTTTGTGACGAAGGTCGCGCGCATGAAGAATCGTGTCCTTCACGCGTTGCTCGCTCCAACCCCTTGAGAGCGCATGGATGGCCCACGCGAAATCCGCGCGGTGAAGGTCGCCCTCATACTTCGCGCGTTCGTGAAACGCCGAAATGTCCTTGACCCTCCCCGGGTCTCGGCCGGCGTAGTACGCCTGGGCTCGCTCTGAAGCCGCTTGCTCCGCCGCGCGCACCCTCTTTGCATCCCGGACGAGCGACTTGGCTCTTGGGAAGACCTGATGCCGAGCCATGTGGAGTCTTGCGAAGGGATACAGGCCATCCGGACGCTGGTGCTTGGGCTTACAGTTCGTGAAGCCGGCGAGTGCGCCGGCCTGCCGCCAGTTGGCAGCCCCTTGGTCCGCGTCGATCGTCGCCGCGACTTGCCGCGCGATCACGGTCATCACCTCTTTGCCGACGCGTCTTCCGAGGTTGAGCCAGGCCTGAAAGTTCTCGGGTGAGCTCTCCACGACCACACAAGGCGCAAAGCCCCGACGATCGAGCGCGTACACGCCCTCGACACGGAGGTCGTCGATGAAGACGAAGGGGTGCGGCCACTTCGGACGAATCCGAATGAAATGGCCCGACTGGTTTTTCCATTTCAGAAACCCGACCGAGGCGAGGACGTTCTCCGCCGACAGCGTCCCAAGATCCATCGCGCCGGTGTCCCGGTGTTGGATACCGAGCTCGAAGCGGTCGTTCCCGAGCGCTCGGAGTTGCCGGCGAACGACCTCTTTCGTATCGACCCTCATTTCATCCCCCCCTCTGCGCGAACCAAATCGCCACCGCCTCGGCAAGACCCAGTGCGGTGAGGCCCACCACCCAGCGCTTGGCCGTGCGTTCCACCGAACCCCGTGCCCTGGCTGCTCCCTGCGTGAGCCGGCGAATCTCTTCGTTCACCGCCTCCGCGACCCCGGTGACGAGCTGCGCCTCCCGGGCTCTGAGGGCATCCTCGAGATCGCGTGCGAGGTGCGTTGCGACCGCCCCGGCAGCCCGTGCCAGCACGCGCTCGTTCGCGGCGACCGCGACGAAAACCGGATCATTCGGGGACACGGCCACACCGAGGTCCCTCGCGACCGCGGCAACGACCTCGTTGCGCTCGCGCTCAGTCAGCATCGACGGCCTCCTCAAATGCAGACCGAAGCAATTGCTGAAGGGCACCGAAGACGCGGTCCCGCACGAGCTGGAGTCGTTGCCGATTCATCAGGCCGAAATCGGGAGAGGCGAGCGCCTCCTCGAACGTGAGGAACTTACCCAACATGTCCTGGACGTCGTCCTCGAAGGGCTTTGACCAACGGTGGATCTCGAGGGGTCCGAGCACTGGCACTTGCGCCCGCTTCAGGACCTCGTCGTATGCAGCCTGGTCAACAGGACCAAAGTGCTCGTTGTGCCAAACCGCAAGCTTGGCGTCGCCCCCAAACGCGGCGAGCGTGTCGCCGAGTCCCCTTAGTGTCGACGATCCGAGCTGTCCGCCCGCGATCACGGTGTGGACGAAGCACTCCCGACCGCGCTGGCGGAGGATGTCAAACGCGTGGCATTCGACCATGTAGCGCGTGAGCGGGGCGAACGACGCTTGACCATTGTCCATCACGACGAAGGGCTCGTTGTCTTGAACGAGCATTTCGATCAGTGCGTCGAAACGGCGACGGTCGATTTGCTGCTCGCGATCGAGAAGCTCGAGGCGCTGCGTCCGAAGGCGCTCGTATCGAGAGAGGGTCCGGTTGGACTGGTCACACTCGATCGCGAGCGGGCCCCATCCTTGGTCTTCTGCGTACTGCATGACCAAGGACGCCACCAACGACTTCCCGACGCCGCCCTTGTTCCCGACGATGCAATGAAACTCCTTCATTTGTCCCAATCCTCCTCAGACGGAATGAATTCGCGTGGCCGCGAGACCGGCGGGGGATAGACCTTCGAAGGGCGCGCCGAATTCACGCTCACCGCAGCGTTGGGCTTGGAGCCACTGGAGGGTTCGGGCGGGGACGGGGCTCTCGGAACCTGAACTCCGTTGGTCGCAACGGGTGTTGGGCGCGGCGCCAACAGACTCCCGCCTGAATGGTTGTGATCGCGGCTTCGATCTTCGGGCTCAACCGCACCGGAACGTGGAAGATTGTGTTTCCGACAGTACCGAAGAAACGAGCGATAACACCCCGGAAAAGCGCCCTTTTGCCTCCATTCGATCCAGACGCTCCGCATCGAGCACCCTGCATTGAGCCAGGCGTTGATTTCATGGAGATGGAGGCGAAACGCCCCGTAGGGCTCGAGCCTCGGCGAGAACTTCGCATGCAGGATCTGGTTCGGTACGTTCATCGTGCCTACCCCTGTTATCGGTTTTGCCCCTCCAGATGTTGTCCTGGCTCGTGATTTTTTTTCGCGTCGGGCTCCCCGAAAGCGATTGGTCAGCGTGTGACTCTCAGTGCACTCCGTGTGACTCTGAGTGAACTCCGTGTGCACTCCGTGTGACAGCGTGGGACCCAACTTGTTGGGGCAAGGGATAGTTTTGTCTGCCAACAAAACCGCACGCGCTCCGGTCTCCCGCTCGTCGCGTGATCGGTCGCACGCGTTGCGCGCTCAACGCCTCCGGCTTATTCGCGCGCTGAGCGCCAATTTCTTTCTCGACAACATGAATGCGATGCCTATGCTCGACACGTGGGGGAACTGAAGCATCGACTCACGGTTCGGCTTGGAGACGCACACGTCGCTCAACTAAACGCGCTCGCAGAAGCGAGCGGTCTCAGCCGCAACGATGTGGTTCGTCGCATCCTGTTGAGCCACGACTTACCGACCGCAGAGTCGCTCGAGGAAATCGAGAAGCTGCAAAGGCTTCAGGGCGAACAGAATCGGCTCGGCGGACTGCTCAAGAAGACACTGACTGAGCGTCGCGACAAGGCAGACATTCGACGAACACTCGCGGAAATTGAGAGAACGAGCGCGCACATTCGCTCGGTGATCGACCGCCTCGCCCAACCACGATGATCATCAAGCCGAAGAAGTGGAAAAAGAGGGACAGAACCTCCGCAACCCGTCCGCGCTTCCGCGGGCTCGTGGCCTACATGCTCCGGGCCAAAGGCACCGAGCGGTGCACATGGTACGGCGCAGGAAACCTCGAAGGAATCGATCGGCACGAAGACGCAGAACTAGCGATCAACGTGGTTGAGGCCTTTCAGCGCGCAAACACGCGCGCCAAGGGCGACCGGACCTACCACATGATCATCTCGCTTCACCCCGATGACCGTTCGTTGAACGAACGGGAGCTCGATGAGGTGGTGCGGCGTGCAGTCCATGCGGCCGGATTGGGCGAACATCAGTACATCGCGGTACGGCACAGCGACCAAGAGCACGAGCACGTTCACGTCGCAGTCAATCAGATTCACCCGAAGACGCGAAAGATCCACCACCCGTGGCGAGACGTGGAGGCCTTCAAAGCCTTGGCGAGCGAGCTTGAGGTGGAGTTGGGGCTTCACAAGGTCGATCGAAGCGTGCGGCGAATCGATACCGATCGGTCCCACGACTACGAGGCACACCGCGGTGTTCAGAGTTTTTCTCGATGGGCCAGAAGTCGCATCGGCGAACGAATCGACTTAGACGCCATCTCCGGCTGGAAAGACTTGCACGCGCGACTGGCCGCGCATGGCGTGCGAGTGGTCAAGCGCGGCAATGGGCTAGCCTTGGTCGACGCAACGCGAGGGGACCTGGCCTGCAAGGCCTCGTCTCTGGGGCGCCACTGGTCCAAACAAAGGCTCTGTGAGCGCTTCGGGGATTTCGTTGCAGGTCCCGCGGCGGAGCACGTCGCAACCATGAGCCGCGAGGCGTATCGACCCGAGCCCCTCGGACGACTGCGTGACGACGGACTCTGGCGCGAGTACCAGGATGCGCTCGGCGCGGCACGGGCTCGGCGAGACGAGCAGCGCGATGCGTTGTCAGCGAAAATCGACACGGCCCGAGCTGCGCATCGACGACACTTCAAGGTGAGGCATCACGCGATTGCAGCGATGCCCATCCCCGCGCGCGAGAAACACAAGGTGTACAAGATACTTTCGTTCGAGAGAAAGGCTGCAGAGCGCAAGCTCAGGACGACTATCAAGAGGTGGAGAACCATGGGCATCGACACACACCCGGGATCTTGGAAGCAATTCCTGGCAGCGCGGGCCGCGCGCGGCGATCACAGGGCAGTGCGTCGCCTAAGCCGGAAGTCGCGGGGGTTGGCGATCAAGAGCGGCAGCAAGGACCGGCTCCAGGCCTTGCCATCTCGCAACTTGCGGACGAGTCGGGGGACCATCATCCACAACCTGCCGAATGGGGTACGGCTTCGAGAGTCCGCAGGATCGATCGAGCTTCTCGGCGAGGCCCGGGATCATGCGCTCGAGCAGCTAGTGGGCGTCGCCAAGCAAAGGTTCGGAACGAAGCAGGTCACGCTACTGGGATCGAGGCGCGCACAAGAGCGACTGGCCGAACTGTGCGCCGAACAAGGGTTGGAAATTGCGGAAGAGCGTCAGCGCTGAAAAGCGAAGCGCCCTTCCCTTATCGAGCCGCGACCGAAAACGCCTATCACAAGATGCGGCATCCTCTCGAGTGGTCGCGAAGCTCGACAACACTCGATACGCCGCCGCAGGAGGGGGGGCCGAGAACGACCAGCCGTGCAGTCTTTACGTACGGATTGAGACGGTGGGCGCTGCCAGTCCCCGCACGTGGTGGTAGGACGCACCGACACGGTTCAGCATCGGTTCCGCTGCAAGCTGGCTCCGGAAGTCCAGCTCGGGTAAGGTTGTCGGCCTTCCCGACACGTCTGCCGAGGGATGCTTGCAGTTCGAAGAGCTAACACAAGTCTGCGCGAGACACGGCCTCAAGACGCCGACCTTTGGGTTCCTTGTCCCAGACGCGAAGCTATTTCGATGTCTGATGTTGCAGCCGGCTGGGCTTGTCGAGGTCAACTCAGGCGGAATCAAGTGCACGGACGCAGCCTTTGCAGAGCGATTTCTTGCCTTCCTACGCCTCGCGAAAACGCGAAAAGCGAATCTGGCGATTTGCCCGGAGTACTGCTGTCCCTGGGACACGTTGGAGGCCGCGCTGCGAGAGGATCTCGGCCCCGCTCCGGGCGATCTGTGGATTCTGGGTTGCCAATCGATCACTCCGGCGGAGGTGAGGACACTCAACGACCGTCTTCCGGCAACCGCAGTAGTGTTCGATGAAAACTGTCTCAAGGGTGATGGCCGCTTCCTTGACCCGGCTGTTCTTCTGTTCCGGAACCCAGATGACGATGCGCAACTGATCCTTGTCCTGCAGTTCAAGACCGAAGCAATGGGAGTCAGCTTTCCAACAGAACGTAACGACCTGATCCGCGGAGAGCGAGGCTACGTTGTCAGCAACGAAGGCGGCGCATCAATAAACCTCGTGACTCTGATTTGTTCAGACTCGTTGGAGTTGTCGTGGCAAACCAGTCTGCCGCAGCTGTGGACGACACCGACCTTGGTGGTCCACCTTCAGCTCAACCCTAAGCCCAGACACCCGGACTTCTCGGCCTACCGGTCGGAAGCCCTCAGGCAGGTGTCCGACGAGATCGAGCTGATGTGCCTCAACTGGGCAGCCGGTACGACCGGGGTTATAGATGAGGGCGACGAGAGTCCCCTCGTTCAGGAGCCCCATACAGCATTGTACACCAAGTCCTCACAGCTGGACCTGCGAGAGTCGCGCCTACAGGAAAACCACGAGGCGGGTCTCTACTTCTTTCGATGGGATCAGAAGCGCACGACCGTGTTCGTCGCAAACGACGACGAACTCTGTTTCGAACTCCGTCTCTCAAAGCCGTCGCAGAAAGTGGCCTCTGCCCTGACCGCCAAACGGAGTGGACCCCAGGACGTTGTGGCCTCTGTCTGGAACGGAACTGGGTGGAAGCCTGCCGCCCATCTGCCCGATTGCACGGACGACTTACTTCATGAGGCGCGCCTGGACTCCATCGGACCGATCAGCGCCGTGGACTCTAGAATGGATCTAGAACGTTTTCTGAGTTTGAGCGCGGGAGAGGTTTCAAGAGTCAACTGGTCGCAACCTTCGAACCTCGATCCATGTCGTATCGAGACCGATGAAGTGCTCGGCCGGAGCACGTGCTGCGACAATCAAGCCGGCCGACCTCGCGTCGAGAAGCGACTCGCTCACGTTCGCACTCTTTCGGACATTTTCGATTCGCGGAAGGGCTTCGATGCCCCGGGGATGGAGGTTCTGCAGGACGCGTCACTGGGCTTCGACCGACACTCGCCAAGCTTGAACATTCACGACGACCAAGGCCCTATCGCCACTGGAGCATACATCGGGACTTGTGTATCCGACGAGGCCGCCGATCGCGAGCGCCTCAAGTTGGACAGCGCTCTTGGAGGCGGATACCGCCGCACCTTCGTTTGGTACCAACTCAGTACCGGTATCAAGTGTGCAATGGGTAGGCAGCATGCATCGATCACGGGTGTACCCACCTCCAGCGCCAGTATAACCGCTCCGGCGAGGCCAAAATGAGACTAGGCCCGATTGAGAAGACTCTGAACAATCGGTTCGCTCAGGTTGAGCGCGTTGGAGACGACGAACGCGTATTCCGTTGTGAGCGTCGGTACGAAGATCACCCGATTGCCGTCTACTACTTTGACACCACGGACAACGTTAGCTCCCCCGACTTCGACCTAGCGTACTACCAGGAACACCTTCTCGCAGACGATTTCTACCGGCACAACGGCCCCCTCCAATGGAGCTACTATCTGGTATTCGTTCTGCCCAACGGATCGATCGATGAAGCAATTGATCGCGACCGACTCAGCGAGCTTCAGCGAGACGAGGAGTACGCGCGCAAATACGTCGTACCCGCCTCTGAACTTGAGGCGTTCGTAGACTCCGCGGTCGGCAAAGACGCACAGAGTTCGGTCGCCTTGGCGAACGTAGTGGACACTTGGAAGTCCATCCTAGACGCAAACGAGTTGGGCGCTTTCTACGGGTCGGAGAGTCGCTCGAGCGTCATGGCGCAACTCAAGCTCGGAACATTGAAGAGCTCGTTGTCGCCCAAGGCACCAGCCACACCTGTGCCCCCTCTCGCGTTTCCTGCCCTGGTCAAACTGTCTATCGAGAACTACCGTCAAAACCCGTCACCCCGGGAGTACGCGCTAAGGAACGTGAACCTACTCTCGGGACCCAATGGCAGCGGCAAGACCTCTTTTCTCGAGGCGATAGAACTCTGCCTCTGTGGCAAGACGCTTCGCAATCAGAAGGAGGAGGGGGCGAAGCTGAAGGTCGAACTGACGGACGGACGAGTAGAGAGATATCAAGAACAAGAGAAGAAGTATCGTGAGCGAGATCAGAGATTGTATGGGCGCGTTTACCGGCGTGGGAACGACATGCCGGACTCTTTCGCGCGGTACAACTTCTTTTCCAGCGACGCCGCCTATCGTCTCGCCTACGAAGACAACCCCGAGCGCATTACTTCCGCGTTCACAGAACTCATCCTTGGGGAGGAGGCAACGCGCGTATCCGCGCGGCTTGATGGCTTCCAAGCCGACCTCGAAAAAGCGAAGAAGCAGCTAGCGAATGGCGTCGAGAATTCCCGCACTTCAATTGCCGCCTTGAAGGTGGAGATTGAGGGTATTCGACAATCACTCGACGAGTCGACCTCCGAGCAAGCCACGGTTGCGTCGCTGTTCCAAGAGCTTCCGCTTACGCAAAGGCACCGAGATGGCAACGAAGAGCCACTCCTTTCGACACTGTCAAACGCGCTCTCGCGACTTTCGGCCACAATGGACGAGGTCGACTGGATTCGCCCATTGTCCGCCGGTGCACTGCGGGCAGAGCGCACGCGACTCATCGAGCTACAAGGATCGGTTGCCCACGTTCGTGAGGAGAGCGAACGGTCTGGCGAAGCTCTACGTGGCCTCAGCACTCGGCTATCTCAAATCGCGCGCGATCGCGCGCTTCTTGGGAAAGCGTCTCTCCTGCTCGCGATTCCTGCGATAGAGGTGACTCCCCAGGTGAACCAGCGAGTCCGGTCGCTCCGCCAGGTTGTGCGTAATGTCACAGGTATCGAGCCCTTGCGACGGCGTCTTTCCGGTGTATCCGGAGACGAGGTATCGTTTTCGCGCGAATTCCTTGATGAGGGATTGGAAGCGTTAGCGGAGCAGGTTGCGGATGCGCAGGAGACGCTCGACGCGGCTCGTTCTGACCTCGACCGGGCTACCGACCTTAGAACATCCATCCGCGAGCTAGCTTCCGAACTGCTCGATCTGCTACCTGAAGAGGGGACTTGCCCAGTGTGCGGAGAGAAGCACGGCGCGAGCGACCTTCGCAACAGGCTTGGGAGACTCGAGGTTGTCGATGATGCGGAGAGACGCCTGAGTTCCGCGACTCGCGAGCTGAGTCAAATTCAGCGACAGGTAAGGGCGCTTCGGAAACAGCGAAAGCTCCGTTCCGACTTCGATGAGCTGCTCGGGTTGTTCGAAGCTCGATCAGGCGCAAGCACTGCGGAAGAGGCAGACGAGTTTCTTCGTCAGCTAGCTGAGAAGTGTGCTGGCGCCGAAGCCGAGCTATCTCGCCTCGACGCTCTCGTGGCCAGTCTAGAGGAGCAGGGTCTCACGGTCGAAGAGACGATCGACTTCTCTCGGGACCTGGAAGAACGAGTAGGAGTTGGTCTATTCAATGGCATAGAGAACGACGTATCCGGCCGACTTGCGACGTTGGACGAGGAACGGACCATGCTCTCGCAACAACGTCAAGCCATGGAGAGGGAGCACGAAGCGTCGAATACCAGACTTGAATCCTTGCTACGGAGCGCCTTTCCAGGCCTGCGGGAGCCAGAGCATATTCTGCCTCTCATTCCTGAACGGCTTTCGGCTGTGGATCGAGCTCTGGATCGCCACGAGGTAATCTCGGAGAGCTTGAGCCTATTGGAAGACGCGGACTTCGGCGACCTGAGGAGCAAGCTCGATTCCGCTGCACGAAGGCTCCGCGCGGCGGTATCGTTTCGGCAGCAACTCGCTGAAGCATCGGAGATGCTTCGAAGCAGCAACGAAGCTCTCCAAGCTGAGGAAGACAAGCTTGCGTCAATGCTCGGACCCCTCGAGCGGGTCGGGAAGGCAGACAGCGTGCTCGTGGAACTCCGGAACGAAGAGGGCATCCAGCGAACCCTTGACGCTTTTCTCCACGACTACAAGCAAGCGATTCTGGCGATCTTCCAAACGATTCACACGCCGGCGGAGTTTGGGAATCTGATGCTCGGGCACGACGGTAACGACGCCGTAGTTCTAGTCAGGCGTGATGGGAGGCACGCCCAACTTACTGAGATAAGCACTGGGCAGCGGGCTGCACTTGCCCTGTCCATATTTCTCGCTCTGAATCGGTCCGTAAAGGATCGTTTGAATCTGATTCTCATCGATGATCCAGTTGCGAACGTCGACGACCTTAACAGCCTGGCGTTCCTGGACTTCTTGCGAAATGTGGCGGTGAGCGGGACTCAAGTCCTCTTCGCCACGGCGGACGCAAAACTGGCGAAGCTGTTCGAGATGAAGTTCGCACCGCTCGGGCAAGACATGTTTCAGGTCGTGCCATTCGCTCCCAAGCCTGTCGCACCGACCAAGGGTGCGTAGGCGGGAGACTCCAGTACTCAGCCTTGCGGGGCCACGTCCAAGGTGAGCAGTGGGTTTAGCTCAGGGCGTATTCCGGCGGCGCAAGTCGACATTGCCTCCACTCCACTCAGGGTGTCTCACACTACCGGATATCCGCCAGCAACCCACTTGGCGTCGTTCGCGACGCAGGGGCAGCGACGGGCCTGGAACGGAGACACCGGATTGACCTGACCTCGGTTTGGGGAGTGTCCTATGAAGCAGGCGCTATCCGACCCGATTCCCCTGTGACCGGTTGTAACAATAGCGGGTGGACACTCGCGTCCGAAGGATCGTCGACTCACACCAAGTCGTTTCTCCTTGGCGCGCACTGGGTAGGACGGCGGCGGTAGGCGCCGCTTTGCTCGGTCTCGGACAACCTGAACAGGTGCGAGGTCTAGAGTGCACTTGCGTGACACATATTTGCCACAACGCAGCATGGGACTCCGACCGGAATCAGAATCCCTTCCTTTTTTGGTGACCCCAGCGAGGTTCGAACTCGCGTTACCGGCGTGAGACGCATCTCACGCTACGCGTCGACTCAGCAAATTCTGCCCTCTTCGCTTTGTGGGTTGTGTGGTTTTCACCGGCTTTGGCCAAGTCACCTACGTTTTGCTGCCACCTATTTGCCACACTCGGAAGACAACCGGTGGCGCCCCCCCAGACCGGTCTGCCACGGCTTGAACGTGTGGCAGGTCCGGGCCGGATTTGAAGGCCGCGTGGCGTTCCGCATACTGCGGCACATGGACTGCGTGAGCCACTACGCGCTGTCGAATGCGGATTGGGGAGCTTGTGATTACCGATGCCTTCCCGTCCGTTCGGATCAGGATGCGCCTGAGCTCGCCGCGTCCAAATGTGAGACAGCTCACACGCGCGCCGATTCTCGATATCGTTGGTCGTTTCGCCACCTTGAATAGGTTTCTCGAGGCTCCGGACAACTTTTTGAGGGGCAAAACCGATAACAAGGGGTGGAGGCGCTCGTTCGTCGCAAGGGGATGAACGCCGACAACACTCCGGAAAGGATATTGGTCGTGGCGAATAGTGGTTTCCGAAAAGAGCGCGTTTCTCATCGCGACCGCGTGGCAGAGTCGACTGGGGCCACTGCAAGAAGAATCATCGGTGATCCAGAGCCGGCCGGGGAGCCATCGAATTGGCGACGACTCGAGCACGCGGTGGTCTACCCAACGGATTGGGGATTGGATCGTGACTGAGTCAGCCATCAGCTCCCCTCTTGTCACACGCGCAGAGGCGATGGAATATCTGCGCGTGAGCGCGCGGGGATTTGATCGGCACGTACGACCCCACGTACCGGCGGTTGTTATTGGAAACCGAGTCTTTTTCGAACGGGAGGAACTGAATCAATGGCTCGAAAAGCAGAAGGTCCAACCCTTCAACGGGATCCGCGCACGAACAAGCTCATCACGCAGTTCCGCATCGCAGGCCGCAAGTACCGACGATCGACAGGGTGCACTGACAAGGCTGAAGCAAAAGTCGAAGCGAATCGCATCTACAAAGAAGAGCTCGCCCGGGCGACGAAGAAGCTAGTCGGGAATCCGATCATCGCCGAGCTCTTTGATCAATGGCTCGATGACATCGACGGCACCGTGTCAGAGCGGTACTGGACGACGCAGGCGAAACGTACCGTCTTCCTCGCCGAACGCTTCGAGTCGGTGTCCGATGTTACGCCGCACGCTGTCCGCGAGTATATCAAGGAACGACTGAAATCTGTCACCGCAACGACCGTGCGGCGCGACCTGGTCCCGCTTCGCCAGTGCCTGCGCTGGGCGTTTGACGAAGGACTGATCGATCAACCGCCGTTCATTCCGCTTCCGAAGAAGAGAGCGAGAGGGACCCGAGCGATTGATACGCGAAGGGTTGGCCTGACCGACGCGCAGGTTGAATCACTTCTGCGCGCCCTTCCGGAGCGGACGCGGAAGGGGCATCCAGTTCGCGACCTGTTCACGGTCGCGTGGGACACCGGGCTGCGTCACGACGGGATCTTCCGTCTCGAGGCCGGTCGCCACTTCCGCCTGGACCGAAAGACACTGCACGTCACGAAAGACATCGATAAGAACGGGTACGAGCGCGAGCTACCCCTGACCGACCGAGCCTACGAATCACTTGCGGCCCAAGGGGTCGACGTCGGCCCCATCTTTCAGCGGTGGGATTACCGCAAAAGCCTCCGGACCGCTGCCAAGTCTCTCGGACTCGACCCCGACGACCTCAAGTCCCTAGATATGCGGGACTTTCGGCACGCCGCGACCGACGATGGGGCTCGAAAGAGTGGACATTTGAGCGGTTTGGCGTATATGGCCGGCCACACCGACAAGCACACCACCAGTCGGTACATCCACCCGCGAATCGATGACGCACGAGAGGTACTGAACAAACGATTTCCTTCTAATGGCACACCAAGTGGCACACGGACCGGCGGGGGCGAAGGAAGTCAGTAAAATTACCAATGGGATTCCGGATACTTGGGCTGTTAGCTCAGTTGGTAGAGCAGCGGACTTTTAATCCGACGGTCCAGGGTTCGAATCCCTGACGGCCCACCCTAGAGGCGCAAGCCTCCTTTGCTTATTGTCCCCATCGTCTAGTGGCCCAGGACCCCGGCCTTTCACGCCGGTAACCGGAGTTCAAACCTCCGTGGGGACGCCACGTAAAACAAAAAAGGGGAGGACTTCGGTCCTCCCCTTTCTTGTCACGTGGCTTCGCCGCTAGGCGGAGGCACGCGGCGGGCCGCGGAGCGGCACGCTTTACGTGAGCCCCGTGGGCGGCGCAGAGCGCCGACTTTACGGGGCCGTCCGCCAATCCAGCAACCGGCCGGCCCCGAGATCAGAAATGGTCTCGGGGCCTTTGTATGCGCACCACGATCGAGGACCGGCGGCGCCCGAATAGACGCGCTCTAGCTAGGGGCGTCCTCGCAGACGCAGAACGATCTCGCCTCCGTTAGAAGGGCATCGCTGCGCCTAGTGGCTTCCCGACATCAGATAGGCACGGAGAATCCACAGCCCGAACCCGAGCCCGGAGCTTCTGTCAAGATCATATCTCTGCTCTCGCTGACGCCCTCCGCAGCCGTCGCCGCGTTGGGCGTCAGCGAGAGAACGTCCTCGAGCGTCAGTCGCGCAAGCTGCCGTGCTGCTTTCTTGGGCGTGCTAGACTGTTCGCATGGCCGAGGCGAAGTGGACGACCCCGAAGCAAGCCGCGCTCGATGAAGGCCAATACTGGCTGACTCGACCCGTGGCTGAACGGATTGCCGCCATGGAACAGATCCGCAAGCGCGTGTACAAGGACTACGGTGGAGCTTCCAAACGAATGGGTCGAGTTTTTGAGCTTACTACAGCGCCACGAGGCTAAGTTCGTCATCGTCGGGGCATACGCGATGGCCGTGCACGGACGCCCCCGCGCATCGCAAGACATCGACATTCTCATTGAGCCCAGTGCGGCAAACGCAGAGCGTGTCGCGCAAGCTCTCACCGAGTTCGGCTATCCCGAGCTCGCGAACTCGCAGACTTCGTCGCGACCAAGAAGGCATCGGGTCGCACCAAGGACCTTCTCGACATCGAGCTGCTCAAGGAGTCCGGGCTCTGGGACGAGGAGTGAAGCCGGTTAGCCCAATCGGTGAGGAACCCCACCACTTGGTTCCAACTCAGAGTGATTAAGGATGCCATCGAGCCCGGCTTCGGCCGGGCTTTCTTTTTTGTGCAGCGTCAGCAGAAAAGATCTTCTCGGCAACCGTTCGGGCCGGGCGAGATACTGCACCCAAAGACCCTCCGTTTGGGATAGCTTTCGCGCCATGCCGAGGAGAACCCGATGAAGCTGTTCCGTGCTCTCTATGTGTATTGGCCGGTGTTGCTGTTCGTGTCGACGGCGTTGACCGCGTGGCTCTACGACCCCGCGCTAATCGAGGCCGACTTTCCGTTCTCGTGGGACATTGCGCGCGTAGTCGCGAGTCTGAGCTCCATGGTTTTTTGGATCTTTGCAAGCCTGAGCGTGGCCGGCATCGTGCTGGTCCGTCGCGTCTGGCGGAGCGATTCTGACTTCTCCGACACGGACAGAATGGCCACGCTCTGGTTCCTCTTGAACGCGACCTGGTTTCATACCGGGTGCGACCTCATGTCGGGGCTCTTTCAGGTGATGCCGAACCTCACCGAGTCGTACATCGCATTGAACGACGCCCATGCCCTTCCGATGCACGACCCCGGCCGGGTTCACCTCGATGTCGTCTATTGGCTGGAGCTGTTCCCGCAGGTCCTACTCGCGCTCGCCGTGGCCGTGCTGTATCTCAAACGGTCGCCCGTGCGACCGATCGTCGAGTCTTTCCTCAACGGTATCTATGTCACCGGAACGAGCTTCTACTACTTGCCGAACCTCATCTTGGGCCACAGCACCCACGGCCTCATGTCGAATCTGGACCGATCGATTGGGTCGATCTGGCTCGTCACGTCCGTTGCGCTGACGATCCGTGCCGTGAGACAAGTCCGAAGCGGAGGCACCACGCGGCCCCGCCTCGCGCCAAGGTAGCAGGCTCGCGCATCCTCAGGCGCGATACATTCATCGCCAACAGGGCTACCAAGCCCAGGTTCAGAACGGTGTGCCAGTAGAAAATTGTCATGTTCTTCTCCCTCTGGGGCAGCTAACTCGAGATCTGTCTACGGCAACACGCAACCGTGCATGGCCTCGGCGGCCACGACCTTGCCTTCCTCGTCGAATTGCATGAACTCGCAGGCGCGCTTCCGTCGGCCGTCGATGTCCGAGGTGTACACGATCACGATGCGCTTGCCGTCTGCGTCTTCCAGTATCCGATCGAGCTGGAACTCGATGGATTCGGCGCTTGCCACAGCGCGTCGCCAGTAGTCTCGAAGCGCCTGGCGTCCAACCACCACGGCTTTTCCGGTCACTTCCGCTGCCCGCGGACTCACGAATCGGACGTTTTCTGCGAAACAATCCGCAACGGCGTCAACGTCTCGATTCGACCACGCCTTCACCCACCACCGAGCGAACTCCTGGTTGCTCATTCTGCCGCCGATGGTAGCCATGCTCGCTTAGGGTACCCGAAATCACTTCGTCGGCCGGTCACAGGTTTCGTTCGAAGAATGCGACCAGCTTGGTGTAGAAGTCAATGGCGTTTCGGTCGTCTACGAAACCGTGCCGCTCGTTTTCGTAGATGTAGAGCTCCACCGGGACCTTTTGCTTCCGGAGCGCTCTCGCCATTGCTTCGGCTTGACGCACATCGACGACGGTGTCGCGGGTGCCGTGTCCAAGCAGAACCGGCACCCGGATCTGGTCCGCGTTGCGAGCCGGGGATGCGGCGTCCAGCTTGGCCTTGTCCTTTTGTCGGTCACCGATCAGCCACTCGCTATAATCGTCATGATAGAAGCGGATCTTGGCTTCTGAGAGCGTGAGTCGGAGGTCGGTCACGCCGGCATAGCTTGCGCCCGCCTTGTAGAGCTCCGGTGTCGACGCCAGTCCCTGAAGCGCGGCATAGCCCCCATAGCTAATTCCGAAGATGCCAATTCGATTGGGGTCGGCGAGCTTCTGGTCGACGAGCCATCGCACGCCATCAGTGATGTCTTCCTGCATCGCGAGGCCCCACTCCCCCCAGCCCTTCAGCTTGAAGTCCTCGCCGTAGCCGACCGAGCCGCGGAAATTCGGCTGAAACACCGCAAAGCCCCGGCTGGCCAGGAGCTGCACGATCCTGTCCCAGCCCCAGACGTCACGCACGGAGGGCCCTCCATGCGGAAACACGATCGTGGGCAAGGGCTCGTTCCCGGCGTTTGCCGGCCGCGTCAGATACCCGTGAATCGTGAGGCCGTCGCGCGCCTGGTACTTCACCGGCTTCATCGGCGCCAGCTCGAGCGACTCGAGCTTGGGGTACGCGCTCAGCAGGAGAGCCAGGCTACCTTCGCGACGATCGAAGACGTAGTACTCTGGGGGCACCACGTCAGACTCCGACTTCACGATTAGGGTCTTTTCGTCGAGGCTTCTGCTGACGATCCTGTTGGTTCGGTTCGGGAGCGTCCCGTCGATCATCGCCTGTAGACGCTTCCACTCGGCGTCGAGGAAGTGCTGGCGTGGTCGATCGGTCCAGTATGAGATGTAGAGTGGACGGCCATCGACGCGAGACGTCGCGATCCTGCGCGCATCGACCTCGGGATGCTGGAAGACCAGCTCGCCCAATTTTCGCTTGGGGATGCTGTACTCGTAGATGCCATGGCGGCCGCCGGGTTCGATCGGCGCGAACACGTAGATGGTCTCCGGCTGAGGCGTGAACGCCGCGAAGAAGAGTCCGTCCTCCGTCAACGGGTTCCAGCGGACGATCTCCTCGAGGTCAGCCTCGGGGTTCACCTTGGCAAGCATCAAATGTTCGAGCGCTCCCTCTTTGATGCCCCCTCGAGGCTTTGCGGCGCCCTCGGCCACACGAATCCGGCCGAGGCGGTCGACGTGCCAGGCCCATATGCCCCAGTGGCTGCCTTCCTCTTCGACGTAGCTGCCGTCGATGATGTCCACGCGATGAGGCGTGGGGTAGCGAGCGGATCGAAACCGAAGGTTGAGCAGTACGTGCTTTGGATCACGCGGCAGCAAGCCAATCGCGTCGTAGGTGGATGGCCGCCTGTCTTGCGGCCAACTCTCGTCGATGCGATCGGCACGGCTGCCATCCAGAGACACGACCAAGTAGTGAGAGCTCCGCGTATTGACCCGCGAGCGGAGCCGCGGGTGCTGGTGCTCGACCAGAAGAGCATCGTTGCTTGCCCAGCCCACCCACTCGAAGGTGTCCGCAGGTCCGAAGCGATCGCGCCGCACCTCGACCACGGAGCGCAGCTTCCCGCCTGCCGTTGGTCGAACGACGACGAAATCCTTGTCGGCACCGGTGGAGATGGCGGCGATGTGCTTGCCATCGGGCGACAGAGTGAGGCTGCGGAGCAGGGGCTTTCGAACGAACCACGAGGCCGGGGGCTTGGCGATGACCGCGGGTTCCCGCGGGGGACTCGCTTTGGATGGCGCAGCGCCCCAACTGCTGAGCATCAAGGCAAGGGACACCCCCGCGAGAACCAAGATGCGGCCCGGAATGCAGGCACTTTGGGGTTTCACCGCGGCCTCAATCCCGCCACTTGGTCTTCGAGCCCGCCCCCACCAGGCCGAGATCGAGGAGCACCGTCACGACGACGAGGACGAGATACATGCCGTCCACCGAGCCGTTGCTGTTGATGGCGAAGGCGTACGAGAGGGTCGTCATCGGCATGAAGAAGAACCCGAGCAGCGGCCACATCGTGGTCTCGTACGCAGTCCCGATGTAGTCGCTGAAGATGACGACCAAGACGATGGCGAAACGCGGTGTGCCGAGCGCAAAGCAACCGACGAGAAATGGCATCGCGCGAGGATATCACAGCGGCGTCCCGGGGATATCGAACGGAAGTCGCCCTGACGGTTTGAGCAGACTGTGCCAACCGCGCCACAGGGATCGTGCCTCACGGTCACACACGCCGCCGAGCCGGGGCCGATCCCCCGCAAAATCGAGCGGCATGTCTCTTGCTTACTACGCCGGCCATGCCCCGAGCTCATCCCCGACGCCGGTCGACCATGATGGTCCTACGAGAGCGGCTCTTGCTGTGGATGTGGAAGCACGGCTGGGTGTCCCGGCCGCTCTGATCCACCCGCCCCGGCCATCGTGGTACCGTCGCCGTTCATCGGAGGAGTGGATGCAAGCGGCGTGGTATGAAAAGCAGGGTCCTCCAGGCGAATCGCTGGTCGTAGGAGAGATGGCCGAACCGACCCCGGGCGCCGGCGAGCTTCGCATTCGAATCGCCGCGTCCGGCGTGAATCCTGGCGATGTGAAGAAGCGGCAGGACACCTTTGGTGTCGGGATGCCCTACCCGCGGGTCGTGCCGCACAGCGATGGGGCAGGAACCGTGGACCAGGTGGGGGACGGCGTCGACGCTCAGTGGGTTGGGAAGCGCGTTTGGTGTTTTGGCGCGCAGAGCTATCGACCGTTTGGAACCGCGGCGGAGCTTTGCGTCGTTCCGGAGTCGCAGGTGTCGGAGTTGCCGGCGGACGCGAGCTTCGAGCAAGGTGCGCTCCTCGGGATCCCCGGGCTCACCGCACATCGAGCGATTCATGCGGGTGGGCCGGTCGATGGACGCACCGTTCTCGTTCAAGGCGGTGCGGGCGCAGTGGGCACCTACGCGGTGCGACTTGCGCGGCTCGCTGGCGCCACCGTCATCGCCACCGTGCAGAAGGCGGGCCAGTCCGACACTGCCAAAGAAGCCGGGGCGCACCACGTGGTGCAATCCGGAGAGAGGTTGCTCGAAGAGGTGACCGCCCTCGCACCGGACGGCGTCGACCACATCGTCGAGGTGGCTTTCGCTGCCAATATCGGCATCGATGAACGGATGCTCAAGCTCGGCGGCTCCATTGCCGCCTACGCGAGCAACGCGCCTGAGGCGACAATTCCTTTCTGGCCGCTGGTGTTCAAGAACGTGCGCGTGTTCTTCCTAGGCAGCGATGACTTTCCGATCGAGGCGAAACGCCAGGCGGCGCACGACCTGAGCGCCGCGATCGAGCACGCTTGGGTCGGCTTGCCCATCGGCGCGCGCTTTGGGCTCGCGGACATTGCCGACGCGCACGCTTATATCGAAGAGCGCCGCGGCCCAGGCCGTGTGATCGTGGTTTTGTGAGAGCACGGAGAGGCCTGCGGTGCTCCGGCCGATTCAGCGCTGCTGCTCCTGCATCTTCTTCATCCACTCTTCGCGCATCTGCTCAGCTTCTTCTTCGGTGGTCGGCATCTTCATGTTTGGAATTCCTTCCGGCATGTCGGGCATCTCGGTCACCTGGTAGTCGGACGGCACCGCAACCTTTCCTGCGGTCACCTTCTTCTCCTGCATCCGGGTCACTTCCAAACCGCTTTGCCGGCCTCCCTTCTCTTTGGACAGCATCTTCATGACGAATCCGGGTTTGAAGCCGTACTCCTTCTCCATGACTTGGGTCCATCCGCTCGACGAGCTCTTCCCGCCATCGCCGCCGAACGAGAAGATCCTCTGCCAGAGCCTCGCCGGGTACCGGTCGCTCAGCCAGAGGTCAGCCGTGCTCCCTTCATCCTTGTCGATGACGCGGACGTGGCGGGTACGTTGCCCAGCGACAGTGTCCGTGCCGAGCTTTTTGATCTCGACGTTTGCTTTGTTGCCCTTCTGCTCGTCCGGTTGGCTTTGAGCCATTTTCGTGATCGTGTCTTTCCGGATTTTGGTGGCCCGTTTTCGATCATGGTCGAGCGCGTAGTCGTACTTGCCCTTGGCGGGCTTGATGTACGAGGCACGATGGGCCTGACCCTGAGGGCCCTTCGCCGAGGTATCCACGCGCAAGTCTCCATTCTTGGCGACGTAGATTTTGAGTCGAACGGCGCCATCGGACGTGTCGCCGATCGACTTCGCTTCGATTTCGCCCTCGAAGGCCAGCGCGGGAGCCGCAGTGGCCAAAACCAGAACACCCATCAACCAGCGCATCCAACACCTCATGGCTCTTCCCCCCTATCGACTCTTCGTCAGCGCTTCGCGACCTGAAGGCCAGCCACCTGCACGTCCGGAATTCGTTTGAACTGAACGCGCTTCTTGAAGAACAAGATGTGCGCCGTGAGCTCGAGTCGGTTGGCGCTAGGGACCTCGATGTCGATCGGAACTTCTCGCTTGCGCTTGATCGAATACGCCCGGCCATGCCAATCGCCTGCTTCTTGGTCGTACCGAAGCTCGCGGAACACCACGATGCCCACGGTTTCCGGTCGGCGCTCGCTGCTGATGATCACGCCCTGGTAGCCCGCCATATGGCGCTTGACCTCGATGATCGCCTCGCCCTCGCCTCGCTGCCAATAGCCCAGGATGTTTGCGTCGGTTTCAGGCTGGCCCGAGGCGTGAGCCATGGTTTGGAGGCCACAAAGGGTGAACCACCCTACAAGCAACACGAGCGACAATGCGTTGGACCGGGAGATGGGCCTTCTCCTTTTCGAGGACGGGAAAGGCTGATGTTCTCGCAAAACGGCGGATTTTGCATTCGAAAAATGAAATTCCGCGCCACCGGGACAGGATCGCCGATGTTGTCGCTCTCACGATGGACCGTTGCGACGGCTCCTTCCTCGGGCGTAGCATGGCCGCCGTGAAGAAGATCGTCCGGGGAATCGCGTGGGCCCTCATCGCGCTCGTCGCTCTCATCGTGGTCGCCGGAGGCCTTGCCTGGCTGCGGCTCCACCCTTCGCCACCCGGACTTCAGGTCTGGACCAACGGGCGGGTCCTCACGATGGACCCGGAGGGCAAGCAGGCGACCGCACTGGTCATCGAAGGCGATCGAATCGCGGCGGTCGGCAGCAACGAGGACGTGGAGCGTTGGCTGCCAAGCGCGGACGTCGTGCTCGACCTCGAGGGTCGAACGGTCCTGCCTGGGTTCATTGAAGCGCACGGCCATTTTCCGGGGGCGGGGCTGGTCGCAGTCGCGGCGGACTTGAACAGTCCGCCCATCGGCGCCGTGAAGACGATTCCGGAAGCGCTCGATGCGCTCAGGCGGACCAACATCGAGCAATCGGGAGATGGCTGGCTGATCGGCTTTGGCTACGACGACACGATGCTCGAGGAGCAGCGGCACTTCACACGCGAGGACCTCGACAGCGTTTCCACGACCCGACCGATCCTTGCCATGCACATTTCCGCGCATATGGCGGTCGTGAACTCGCTGGCCCTCGAACGCTTCGGCATCACCTCCGAAACCCCGGACCCGCCCGGCGGGGAAATCCGCAAGGACCCAGAAACCGGAGAGCCCACCGGCTTGCTCTTGGAGACCGCCTCGCGCCCCCTCCAGTTGGAGGCGCTCAACATGCCGCCGCTGCAACAGATCGCCGTCGTTCGTTCGGCTGCGGCCACCTATGCAGCGCAGGGGTTCACCACCGTCCAAAACGGACTAGCAACCCTGGTGCAGATCAAAGGAATGAGCGCCGGCTCGAAATTGGGTTTGATCCCGCAGCGATTGGCGATTTGGCCGAAAGACGAACTGGGCCTCGAGGTCGCGGAAGGCACATTGGACCTCGGACAGTACGCAAGCGAACGCGTCTACATCGGCGCCGCGAAGTTCGTGGGCGACGGATCGATCCAGGGATACACCGGCTTCCTCAGCGAGCCATACTACCAACCCGGCGAGCACCAAGCGGACTACCGCGGCTATCCGAACATCGATGCCGACACGCTCGAGGCGCAAGTCAAAGCGATTCATTGCTCGGGCCAACAGGTCGCGGTGCACGGCAACGGGGATGCGGCAATCGATCAGTTTCTCGACGCCTGGGAAGCGGCGCTCGGAGCCTGTCCCGCGAAGGACGCTCGGCCGGTACTGGTGCATGCGCAGATGTCGCGCCCCGACCAACTCGATCGGATGAAGAAACTCGGCGCGACCCCGAGCTTCTTCAGCGCCCACGTCTACTACTGGGGTGACCGGCACCGCGACATCTTCCTCGGTCCCGAACGCGCCGCTCGGATCAGCCCGGCAGCAAGCGCGGCTGCGCTCGGGATTCGATTCACGACCCACCTCGATACGCCGATCGTTCCGATCGACTCGATGCTGCAGCTCTGGACGCCGGTGGCGCGCGAGACCTCGAGCAGCGAAGTCCTGGGTTCCGACGAACGTATCTCCGTCGAACAGGCCCTTCGCGCGATGACTTCCGACGCGGCCTGGCAGCTGCGGCTCGAAGAACAGCTCGGTTCGATCGAACCCGGCAAGCTCGCCGATCTCGTCATCCTTTCCAAGAATCCACTCGACGATGAAGATCTCCGTGATATCGAGATCGACCAGACGCTCGTGGGCGGCGTGACCATCTACGAGAAGCCCCGCTGAGCAGCTCGGTGGGTCTACGAGCGCTCGTACTCGTCGATCAGGTCGTCGAGGAGCGTGTCCATCCAGTGCTGGGCCTGTGGGCTTCCAATCAGCGCCGTAAACGCCGGCCAGGTTGCCGCCGCCAAGGCGTCGATCGGCGGACGCACCTCGATGCCTTCGAGATGAAGGGCCTCGCCGAGTTTCATGTCGGCAGCTTATTCGATCGCGCGATCGATCCCTGCATGGACGTCTGCTCGCATGTCGGGCATGTCTGCGACGTGTCGCGCGGTCAGCTCCGCGACGGCGCCGATGTCACTAAGCAGCTCGTCATCCACAGCGCCCACGAGAAACGCAGGGGATTTGGAAAGCACGAAGTTGACCAGGTTGGCACGAAACTCGATCGAGGCGGGGTCGTCGAGCCTGGCGATGGTGAACTCGGCCGCGCGCTCCAGAATTTGCTCCGAACGGTCAGCGAGAAACGACTTGATCTCGGGTTCGATTTGCCTCTCCAGGTTCTCGATCAGCTTCTCGGCGAACGCACCCGCGCTCCCCAAGACGCCAAAACGCCCCATCGGCGAAAGTTTCACCATCAAGCGCGGCAACAAGGTGGAGAAGTCTTGGAGTGCCCGATACAAGGCGTCGTTGAGCACGGCCTCGGCGGCTTCCCCGCGAAACATGGCGCGAATCCAGTCGGGGTGAACCAGGCCGGGTCGAGCGATTGCTTCTTGGAGCTTGGCCTCGGCGTCTCGAGGCAAGAAGCGTCGTAGAGGACGCTCGTCCGTTCTGAGCTCTCGAATGACCGCGGGTGCAACGGCCGCCACGATCGGGCGCGAGATCTCCGTGATGAGCTCCGCGTTCATCAGCTGATCGGCAGCGGCCTTCGCCGTCGCCGCGTCGATCAGTTGATGAACCGGCGTGACCAGAAGGTAGTCCCACGTGGCTTCCAAGAGCTGGCGCCACTCCTCTTGGGGTTGCTCGCCCTCGGTCAGGCGACGACGAAGCCATTGCTTCAGCGCAACGCGCTTGTCCTTTTCGGCGGCCATTTGATCGAGACTAGCCCGGGTCACGCGGAGAACAAGTCAAGCACGGAAGGCCGTGCAAAAGGCCGCCGGCAAACGTTCCCATTGGTGTAGGCTCCTGCACGATGAGGATGCGATGGACGAGTTGAGCTACCGCTCTGCCTCGGAGTGTCTGGCGGCGCTGCAAAGCCAAGACGTCAGCTCTTTGGAGCTCGTCGACGCTTGCATCGCCCGCATCGAGGCCTTGAACCCCGCGCTGAACGCTGTCGTCGCCATGGATTACGACCGTGCCCGAGAGTCGGCGCGTGCGGCCGACGCCGCCCGGGCAAACGGAAAATCGATGGGCATGCTCCACGGCCTTCCGATGACGATTAAGGACTCGCTCGAGACCGCGGGCCTGGTCACGACTTCGGGGGCACCCGAGCTTCGCGACTACGTCCCCCAGGAGGATGCCGTCGCGGTTAGCCGCGCGATCGAGGCGGGAGCAATCGTACTCGGGAAAACGAACCTGCCCATCTACGCGGGCGACTGGCAGACCTACAACGCGGTCTACGGGCGCACC
>JABDKH010000360.1 GCA_013002345.1 Rhodothermales bacterium | reverse complement strand
CACGAAGCACGAGTTGGAGTTCGTCAAGTCGCTCGTGAACATGTCGTCTTCGGCCATCAACAACTCGATGGTCGTCGAGGAGCTGCGCGATACGAATCGGAGCCTGGACGACAAGATCCAGCAGTTGAACACGCTGTTTGATATTTCGAAGGAGTTCAACGCCACGGTTGATCGCGATCGCCTCGTCAAGCTTCTGTCGTTTGCCCTGATGGGCCAGATGATGGTGCGGAAGCATCTGTTCGTTTTGCGCCGCAAAGTTGAAGAGGAGAGCGAGAAAGGGGATGGCTACGACATCCAGGTTGTTTCGGCTGCGGGTGCCAGCGGTGACGTGCCGGAGGACTTCCTGCAGCAGCTGTGCGCGATTGAAGCCAACATCGTGATCGACGACACGTCGGAGAATTCGCACTGGCTAAAGGATCGTGGTTACGCTCTTGCGCTTCCGATCAAGCACCAGGGCGAGACCTGCGGGATGCTGTGTCTCGGGCCCAAGTTGAAGGGTGCGTATCGGCCCGGCGAGATCGAGTTCCTCACAGCTCTCGCTAACCTCGCATTCGTCTCGATCCAGAACTCTTTTCTCGTGGACGAGCAGATCGAAAAGGAGCGACTGGAAGAGGAGATGCGTCTGGCGCGCGTGATTCAGGAAGGTCTTCAGCCGAGTGAGCTGCCGACGGCGCCCGGCATCGAGATCGCGATGCTCGCGCTGCCAAGTCGACACGTGGCCGGCGACTACACCGACGTGATCCGTCTGGACGACGACCGGCTGCTGCTGGCAATCGGCGACGTGACCGGCAAGGGGATGCCGGCATCGCTGCTCATGTCAAATCTCCAGGCCGCTCTTCGCACACTCGTGCCGCTCGAAATCCCGCTTGCCGAAATCACCGGGCATATCAACCGCGTGATCTGCGACAACACCGGATTCGACAAGTTCATAACCTACTTCCACGGGATCTACACGGCCGACGACCACTCGTTCAGGTATGTCAACGCCGGCCACAATCCGCCGATGCTGATCCATGCCGACGGCGAGATGGAGGAACTCGAAGCCGGAGGACTGCTGCTCGGGGTGATGCGGGGCATGCCATACGAACGGGGCGACGTGTTCTTGAAGACCGGAGACGTACTGGCGATGTTCACGGATGGCGTCACCGAGGCTATGAGTTCGGAGGAGGTGGAGTTCGAGGAATTCCGACTCGAGGCGGTACTTCGAGAGCATCGTCACCTCGACGCACAGGGGGTGCTGGATGCCGTGCGCTCTGCCATCATCGCATGGACAGGAAGTGCAACGGCCCTCAGCGACGACCTCACAATGCTTGTCGTCAAGGTCGTCTCCTAGAGAAATGCGGCCGCGGTTTGTTGCCGTCCAGGAGTCAGGTGAACTCGTCTGACCAATCTCGCGGTTCGCTGCGATTACCGCAGAATGCCCCGGTCCCGATCGGATTTAGTGGCCTCGTGCACCGACGCCAACAGGTCCATCATCGCTGCGGACAGATCTTTGTTGCGACGCCGCATGACGGTTTCCGCTACCCGCAGCGCCTTGTCGAGCCGATACGTCACGTATCCACCATGAGGACTTCCCCATAGGAACGACGGAATGTGGCGTGGCTGATACCCGGAACCGATCAGATTGCACGACACGCCGACGACCGTACCCGTATTGAACATCGAATCGATGCCGCACTTGGAATGGTCGCCCATGCAGAGACCGGCAAATATCGAGTCCGTCTTCTCCATCTCTCTGAGGGCCTCGTTGAACGCCGATACAATCCCGTAGTCGTTCTTCAGGTTCGACGTGTTCGTGTGCGCTCCGAGATTGACCCAGCTTCCCAGGTAGGAGTGACCCATGAAGCCCGCGTGTGACTTGTTGCTGAATGAGTGAATGACCGAGTCGTGCACCTCTCCGGCGACCTTGCTCCATGGACCGATCACGCAGTTTTCCAGAAAGGCGCCGACCTTCACCGTCGCATGTTCACCGATCGAAACCGGACCGTGGATCACCGCGTGTTCCATCACGCGGGCACTGTGATCGATGATGATGGGTCCGTCTGATGCGTCGAGGACTGCGCCGGAGCGCACCTCCGCGCCCGGGGCAATGAAAATCTGCTCGCCGTTCACGAGATCGGCGCGCTCGGAGATCCGCGTATCGGGTCGCTCGAATACGTTTACGCCCTTCGTCAGAGTCTGGAAATCTGTCTTGATCGTCGCTTCCATGTGAGCAAGCAAATGCCAGATCCTGCTGACCAGCGCCACTCCTGCGAGTGTTTCGACCCGAAAATCTGGAAAGGCCTCCAGGTTGATCAACTCCCGGTTGACCATGCGACCTGGGTCGGCTGCTGCAGGCACCCACGCGGCGATAACCTCCTCGCCATGGACAAATACGGTCGGCGTCGACGATCGGCTTGCCTCCAGAACGGGAGCCAGCTGGTCTAGCGAATTCAGCACGATCCGGCCGTTGACGAACAGAACGTCTACACCGGCTGCGATCCGATTTACGAGCCTGCCCGTTTCCTCGCGAACAACGTCCGCTAGCCCGGTACGGCAGTGCAGGACGATCCCGGTCGCGTCGACGGTCTCCGCGACCGTGTCAAGTATCGTTCGCCGGCCCATTCGAAGGCTGTACACGGCTCTCGTTCGGGTGAGCGGGAAGAAGTGCTCAACACGATCGTCTTCGAAGATGCAAACGAGCATGAATGTGCGGGTAAATGTCGCCTGGTGGTGCCAGCCAAATTATCGACAGGAGAAACGTATGCTAAATCGTGGTTGATTAGAGAACCGTTCATCGGACGGCCGTAACTTAGGCCCTCCTACCGACTCCCGCACTTATCCGCCAGAGCACATGAAGTTTTTCATCGATACAGCCGACCTTGACGAGATCCGCGAAGCAAACGCGATGGGCGTTCTGGACGGTGTTACGACAAATCCTTCGCTCATGAAGAAGGTGGGTGGCTCCGATTTTCACACGCACATTCTCCGCATCTGCGAAATCGTGGACGGTGACGTGTCGGCGGAAGTGGTCGCCACGGATTACGACGGAATCATGAGGGAAGGTCGTGTGCTCGCCGCCATACATGACAACGTGGTCGTCAAAGTCCCGTTGATCATGGACGGGATCAAGGCGCTCAAGTCGTTTAAGGAGGAGGGCATTCGCACGAATTGTACCCTGTGTTTCTCCCCGACGCAGGCGTTGATCGCCGCCAAGGCCGGCGCCACCTACATCAGTCCGTTCATGGGTCGCCTCGACGATGTTTCCACCGATGGCCTGACGCTGATCGAGGAGATCGTTCAGATCTATCAGAACTATGGCTACGCAACCCAGGTGCTTGCGGCATCCATCCGGAGTCCCATGCATGTCGTGAGGTGTGCCCAGATAGGTGCTGACGTTGCAACCATACCGTTCGACGTGATCAAGAAACTGATCAAACACCCGCTCACTGACCTGGGGCTCGAGAAATTCCTCTCGGACTGGGCCGATTACCAGGCGGTGGCTCAATAGGTGAACCGTTTCCGCCCGGTTCTGCGCATCGTCGATCCCACCAACCGGCATGCGAGACCATGAAATTTACATCGCTGGGTGCCTCTGACTCCATCGGAGCAAGCTGCCACCTGATAGAAGCCTCAGGCACCGGTGTCATGCTTGATGCAGGCGTCGACCCGAATGAGGACGGCCCCGCGGGCTTGCCTCGATTCGACGTGGTGAAGAAAAGCACGTCGGCCTTTGTCGATCACGTCATTGTCACACATGCCCACCACGATCACATCGGTGGATTACCGATTCTGATACGGGAATTCCCGCACGCCCAGGTGCACATGACGCGGCCGACCCGAGATCTTGCCGAGTTTGTTTTGCCGGCTTCGGCCCGACTCCAGAAAAGGCGGCTCAGAGAGGGTTCGTCAACTCACGCCCCAATGTTTGACGACAAGGAACTGGAGATGCAGAGCTTCCTGTACCAGACGCACGAGCTCCGCGAAACATTCGATCTGCGGGGAGTCAGGAACGGAGGGCACGTGTCGGCGACGCTGCACCACTCGGGGCATATCCTGGGCGCTGCCGGGGTAGAGCTGGAATTTAGGGACAACGGCGAGTCCCGGCGGGTGTTTTACACGGGTGACACCAACCTGCGCTCGCAGACGATCTTGCCGGCGGGAAATTACCCGGAGTCACCTGTTGACGTGCTGGTCCTTGAATCGACGCTGGGCAGTGATGCGGAGGCCGAGTTGACGACACGACGGCTGGAGGAAGACCGATTCGGGCAGGCGTTGCGCGAGGTGTGGGATCGTGGAGGGTCGTCCCTCGTCCCCGTATTTGCGATCGGACGAGCGCAGGAGGTGCTGGCACTTATCGACCGCTTCAAGAAGCGGAGCATCCTGCCGGCGGAGGCCCCGGTCTATACCGCTGGATCCATGCGCGCTGTCGCCGAGCTTTACGATCGTACACGGCTTGTATCGCCTCGCCTGAACGAGGAATTTACGGTGGAGGGCGTGGAGCAGCTTCGCCTCCCGCGCGGTCGCGCCGGCAAGGAAAAAGTTCTCACGCAGCCAGCTATACACGTTGTATCAAGTGGAATGATGTTCGAGCGCACGTTGTCGAACAAGCTGGCGCAGCGACTGATCGGAGACGCTCGGAACGCCGTGATGCTGGTCGGTTTTGCGACCGAGGAGTCGCCGGCATCGCGGCTGCTGGTGGCGGCTGCCAGGAAAGGAAATGAGCCGGTAGATGTCGTACTCGAGGCCTCCAGAGGAGCTC
>JABDKH010000359.1 GCA_013002345.1 Rhodothermales bacterium | reverse complement strand
ATTGCCGAAAAAACGGCCTCTCGAAAAGAGTATTGAGTCGGTGTGTCGAAACGCTGCAACAGTATATACGGAAGGGGAACCGTCACAGACAATTTGATTTCCGGATGGGCCACCCCGAGCGTGATCGAAGGTCGGTCAGCTTCATCGATACCATCGATTCGGGTGTCGACAGTGTCTCTTGTGGCCTAAACCTTCCCGGGCTCACTGTCGCGCCGACCGAGGTGTGCCATCTGACCGTCCCATCTACCCAGACCCTCCAGGATGTGCTGCAACGCACGGCCCAGATCCTTGACGTCCTTGGCATTGAGATGGGCGGCAGTGGCTGGGAATGACGTTGCTCCTGTTCGGATTGGTGGAACTACCTGCCTGACGGGCGGAATAGGGCATCCGTATGGTCACTGTGGAGCAAGGTGCCCGTAGGTGCAGTCACCCCCCAATTCGACACCGTCTTTCTCGCCATGATGCACATGTCGTGTCCGTTACCGACCTCAGGGTGTTGCGACTCTAGACGAACCGCGCCAATCGGTTACGGCGAATTCCTGTATTAGGGCGGCTCACCCACGAAGGTACATATTGCTATTTCGCTCGCTGCTGCGCTCGTAGCGCCGTTTGCAGCGGCACAGAGTGATCTCGACAGCACGGCCCGCCGGGCACTCACCAGTGGCGAAACGGGCAATCCGTACGTCACATGCTACACGCAGAAGGAGTTCAAGGGAGCCGTACAGAGCTGGGCGTTTGCCGAAGATGACCGGGGCGTTCTGTACGTTGGTAATAATATCGGCGTACTTGAGTTCGACGGCACGTCATGGCGCCGTATCGGTGTGGGTGGCGGTGACGTTGTACGCGGACTCGCCAAGGGTCAGGACGGCCGGATCTATGTGGGATCGGACGAAGAGAAGGAGATTCAGCTTGGCAAGGGAGATACACTGCTTCTGTACACGGACGGCGTCACAGAGGCGATGAGTCCGAAAAGCGAAGAGTACTCGGAGGAACGCCCGCAGGCCTTATTGGAAGGAGAAAAGGCAGGGTCCCCGCGCGAGTTACTGGATCGGGTTTTCGACAGTGTGCTGGTCTTCGCGGACGGTGCGCCGCAGTCGGACGACATCACCGCGCTGGCTCTGACGTTCCTGGGTGGTTGACGGCACTTCAGGATTACGGGCTTGGCCTGCCCCGTTACAGGCAACGCTTGCGGAAGTAACCGGACGGGCGAGGATTTGCAGGAACGCGTCGCGGTGCCGGCACGATTCACCGGCGACCGGTAGAGTTGCACCTGCGAGCAGGAGAAACATTATTCCGGGGATTCCCCGCCGTGTGAAGATCGTGGTGTGGCGACGGCCAGTCGTTCGCCAAGCCGACGGTGCACTGTTTCGGCAATCGCGGCACCGGCTTTCGGTCCATAATGCGTGCCGTCATAGCCGACGTCGATCTGCCCGGCCGGCACGTTTACCATATCGTCCATCAGGTCCAGACATGACAGAGAATCGGGACACACGCGATCTCTCATACGTGTCCACCGGTGACGAAAAGTCTCGTCCGTCCGGTACTTCGCAAGGTCGCGCGCACCGGGCATGATGACCAGGACAAAACTCCTGCTCTTGTCACTCACATCACGCCTCATCCTGGCAAACAGGGCAGAAGCGATCGTGATAGGCTCCGAGTCGATGTCCAATGCCTGGCGCATCAAACTTCGTCGCATCCGGATAAACTTCCACCGGGCCAGCAGTTTGCCGGACACCAGTTTTCCGCCGAAGCGTGTGTCCTCGTACTGACTCGCGGAATAGAAACTGTCGTACGCGCGAAGGTGCTCACGAAGCAGGGGAGAGACACGTTCGCTGTTTGCCATGACCATCTCCGTCATGCTTGAGTACGGCGCCCGTACGAGCCTGATGCTGTCGCCTGCCACAACAAATCGTGGAAGCACCATGGGCATGTCCCATCCCACTAACGTTCGCAATGTGTTGACCTCGCGAAATAGATCCTCAGTGGGCACAAAGACCAGGACCGCCGTGTCATGTTCGATGCTCTCGCTCAATACACGATAGCGCAAATACGACTGTCCCATGCTGTAGCCATCGACTCCAAAGTTTACGACTGCGAAACGATCGTCCAGCTGATCAAGCAGATAAGGCCATGTCTCCTCCTGTCGTAACCTGCTGCCGTTCGTGAACGATTCGCCGAAGACAAGGACACGCGCATTGGAGTAGGCTGTGTCGAGGTCAACGCGAGACCTGGCGCCCACGTTGTTTACCTGCCACCAGTCGTTCGCCGATATCGCGTTCTCCTTGGGGGCGTAGCCCAGGATCGAGTCTTCCCGAAAGATGCCGAGCATGTCTCCCGCCGTGATCCGTCTTCCGTCCACAATCAGATTTCGATACCACGCGTCTCGATCATGTTCGAGAAAGGCGTCCTCTGTGATCAACTCAAACGGGGGCAGCTGTCGTCCAAAAAGTTCGCCCCAACAGTTCTCACAGGGGCTGACGAACAGTCGAGCTACGCCTTCGAACGTGGCCACTGCCAGAAGACAGGATATGAGGACGAGTAAAAGGTTGATCGTGCGGGCGCGAGTCATGAATACGTCATGCCGATACTCATGTTTAGTTCCCCCAAGCGGGACGATCAGCTGTCTCCCAATCGAAGTTGAAACGATGGTCGCGTGGCGGCGCCGGACCATCGCTGACAGTCGTGCGCTTCGTCGCGAAAGTTTACTCGCGAGGGTGTCGAACGCACCCACCGTATGCGTGTGCCGTGATTTGTTTGGTCGATTCTCGTAGTCAGATTGTTCAGCAAGCCAAATATCTGGATTCTGAATGTCGGTCTTCCGCCGGCTGCAACATCCGCGTGGACGGCCGATCCTTTTTTCGTCGTGCGAGGAAGTGGCCCGGGCCAAGACAGCCCTGCGGCGCTCAACAAGCGAGCCGAGGTCGCATCGAGATGATTGCGATCTCGGTATCCCTCCGCTACCATTGATGGTCCTATCGGAGTAGTGGATGCCGAACAATCTTTCGAGAGATTATCGATTTCTGCGTGGCCTCGTACGTATTCTCACGCGAGCATTCTTCGCTGAGATCGCTTGCGAGGGCGTCAGTCGAATCCCGGCGCGTACCGGGGGGCTTCTCGTCTCGTGGCACCCGAACGGCCTTGTCGACCCGGCCCTCATCCTCGCACAGTTTCCGGGCAGGGTTGTCTTCGGTGCAAGACACGGCCTGTTCAAATGGCCGCTACTTGGCGTACTGATGCGCCGCCTCGGGACGGTTCCCATCTACCGAGCCGGAGACCTCACAGAGAAGAACAGGATGGAACGCCTGGAAGCCA
>JABDKH010000358.1 GCA_013002345.1 Rhodothermales bacterium | reverse complement strand
TGAACAGAATGTCACCGCCTACCGGTGTCCATGCAAGACCGGTTGCAACACCCGGTACCTGTGTGCGGAGGGCCACTTCCGAGAAGTACTTCTTTGCCCCAAGGTAGTCCTCCAGTTCATTCTCCGTTACTTCGGCCGACTTTGTCTTTCCGACAGCAACATTCTTTGCGACGCCTCGCGCAACGGATCCAATCGTGCGTTCAAGTTGACGAACGCCGGATTCCCGCGTGTAGCCATCGATGATTTCCCGAATCGCACCGTCGGTGATGGCGAATTGATCATCCTTCAGGCCGTTCTCGGTGGTCTGACGAGGGACCAGATACTGCCGGGCGATCTCAAGCTTCTCTTCCTGCGTATAGCCGGTGATCTCGATCATCTCCATTCTGTCGCGAAGCGGATTCGGGATCCTGTCGAGATAGTTGGCCGTGGCGATGAAGAGGACGCGTGACAGATCGTAGTCGAGCTCGAGGTAGTGGTCGTTGAACGTATGGTTCTGCTCCGGGTCAAGCACTTCGAGAAGAGCACTCGATGGATCGCCGCGGAAGTCGGCCCCCAGCTTGTCGACCTCGTCGAGCATGAATACGGGGTTGGCTGTCCCGGCACGCTTCATTCCCTGAAGGATTCGGCCCGGCAGAGCCCCAACGTAAGTTCGGCGATGCCCACGTATTTCCGCTTCGTCCCGCATGCCGCCCAGACTCATCCGGACAAACTGACGATCCAGCGCCCGTGCGATGCTCTTGCCGAGGCTCGTCTTGCCTACTCCGGGCGGTCCATGAAAGCACAGAATCGGTGCCTTCATGTCGCCTTTCAGCTTCAGTACGGCCAGGTATTCGACGATGCGTTTCTTCACCTGGTCGAGTCCGAAGTGGTCCTCATTGAGGATGTCCTCGGATCGCGAGATATCCAGCTGATCTTCCGAGAACTCCGACCACGGCAGGTCCAGAATCCAGTCGACGTAGTTCCTGGTCACCGCATAGTCGGGTGATGCCGGATTGGAACGGCTGAGCTTCTCGAGTTCCTTATCCAGGGCCTTCGTCACGTGCTCGGGCAATTCCTTCTTCTCCGCCTTCTCGCGCAGACCGGCCACTTCAGTCGCCGACGCCTCGGACTCGCCCAACTCGTCCTGAATGGCTTTCATCTGCTGGCGAAGAAGGTACTCGCGCTGTTGCCGGTCCACGTCCGTCTTTACGCGGGAGCGAATTTCCTCGGACAACTGCAACACCTGGATTTCGTGATCCAGATGGTCCATCACCTGATCTGCCCGCTCGATAAGGGAGATGGTCGCGAGCAGCTTTTGCTTGTCTTCTACCTCCACCTGAAGGTTGGAGGCGATGAAGTGAATCAGGAACGTGGGCGATTCAATATTCTGGATTGCGAACGCGGCCTCGCTCGGCAGATTGGGTGACATGTGCACGATCTGAATGGCCAGTTCTTTGATCGAGCGGATTCTCGCGGTGAGTTCAATGTCATCCACCTCGAGCTGCTCGTCGATGGCGCTGACTCGCGCCTTGAAGTACGGCTCGATCTCGATGTACTCTTCGATTCGAAAGCGACGCTTGCCCTGAATGACAATCGATTTCGAGCCATCCGGCATCTTGATCAGCTTCAGTATTGTCGCGACCGTTCCGATCTCATAGAGATCGCCGGGCTCGGGGTCCTCGACTTCACTGCTGCGCTGAGCAACAACGCCAACGAGTCGGTCGCCGGCGAACGCCTCTTTGACAAGATTCAGTGATGCGTCCCGCCCCACCGTTATGGGGAGCACCACGCCGGGGAAAAGCACCGTATTCCGAAGGGCGAGAATCGGAAGCGCATCGGGCACCTCCGTCCGGCTCATCTCCTTTTCCTCATCCGGCGTGGGGAGGGGAATACTCTGTTCCGGGTCTTCGTCCTGGGTCAACCAGAGGGGTTCGTACGTCATGTAATGGGTGCGGGTGCTCGTGTGGTTCAAGTCAGGCGTAACGCGCGCAGTGTCAAGTAGGTGCCTCTCGCGTCGCGACAGCGTGGTGGTCAAAAACTGGGCCAACCGGGATATCCTGCCAATGTGTCCGCCGTATTCATGATGCGGTTCGTGTCAGAGCGTCACCCGTCCGGCGATTGACGACGCAGGAGCAGCTTGATGGCGGACTCGAGTTGATCTCCTCTGAAGGGTTTTGAAATGACGATGTCAATGTTGGCGTCAGGCTCGCCGACATCGGTATCGCCGGTAATGAGTGCTATCGGAATGTCTGGCAGGACGCTTCGGACCGCCATTGCAAACTCGCGGCCGGCCATTTCGGGCATTCCCTGGTCCGTGAAAATAAGGTCGAAGGACTGGCTTTGCAGGATTTCGAGGCCGATCGGCCCCGATTCGGCCGTCGTTACCTCGTGTCCTTTGAGGCGAAGCAATCGGGCCAGCACGTTCCGGACCATCTCCTCGTCGTCAACCACAAGAATCTGTGCAGGCTTAGCCATGACCGTGTCTTCGACGGCCTCGACTGCGTTCGTATCGACGTCTGCCGCCGGAAAGCTCACGACGAATGATGTTCCGTAGCCCAGCCGCGTCTCGACCTCGATGTCACCGTCGTGCTCCTGTACGGTGCCGTAGCAGACAGCCAGCCCCATTCCCGTTCCACGCTTTCCCTTGGTGGTGAAAAGCGGCTCGAAGATTCGTGCACGGACACGGTCCGTCATTCCAGTGCCAGTGTCTCTGACAGACACGAGAACACGGCGCTTTTCGTCGGGATTGATCTGGATGGCGATCTTGCCACCCTGCGGCATCGCCTGCACGGCATTAAGAATGAGATTGACGAACACATCCCGAAGCTCCGAGGGTGAACCGAGGATGGGCGGCACGTCGCCTGTTTCGAGCGTGGCGTCGATCACCACGCCCTGACGTCGTGGCTCGTTGTACCAGTACGGCTTCGTCAAGGCCACGGCATCTTCCACGATCTTTCGCAGATCAACGGGTTCGAAAGCACTCTGGCGCTCCTGTCGGATATATTGCTGAATTCGCCGGACGAGGGTCGCGCCGTCTAGCGACGCCTGTTCGATGGTCTGAAGATGCTCCGAGCCGGCTACGGAACCAGGATCCTCCTCGGCGACTCTTTTCAGCAGTTCAGTATGTCCCACGATTCCGCTTAGCAGATTGTTGAAGTCGTGTATCATGCCCATCGTCATGCGGCCCAGCGTCTCCATCCGATGTCGCTCCGTCTGACTCAGCATCCATGACGTGGGCTCGGCAAGCACCTCACCGGTCACCATGATGGCGAGAACATCGTCGCCCGATGCGGGAAGCATCACAGGAAGGAAATGAATGAGGACGGGGATGGCCTGGTCCCGGGCTGGATGCTGGACCATGAACAGACGGTTGGTGACCAGTGAACCCGACGCGGCATCGGAAGTGTAGTCTCGAACCAGCTCCTTGTCTGGATCCGGGAGTCTCAACCACACATCATCCTGCGGACCGAATACAGTTTCCCACGCGTGATTAAGGGCGATACGCTCGCCGGACGGGAGGAACGTAGCCACCAGCAGCTCCGGCTCCAGCGAGAATGAGGTTTCTAGGGCCGCCATCAAATCATCCTTAAATTGGATGGGTACACCCGTGTCGTCGGCTTAACGCCATCTTGACTGGACCGCGACAACATTCAGCGGGACGGTAGGTTTCAGTGCCGATACGTGAGAAAACTCACAGCTAAACGTAACAATATTCTGCAAGGTACGCCTGACATGTGGCACGAGAACATTCTGGGGACTATCGGCAACACGCCGCTGGTCAGGCTAACCAACGTCGCGGCGGGCATTCCCTGCACGGTACTGGCCAAAGTCGAGTTCTTCAACCCGGGTGGCTCGGTAAAGGACCGCATCGCCACCACCATGATTGAGGGAGCGATTGAGCGAGGCGATCTCAGGCCGGGTGGTACCATCGTCGAGGGTACCAGCGGGAATACAGGAGCAGGAATCGCGCTGGCGGCGATTGCGATGGGCTACAAATGCGTATTCACAACGACCGACAAGCAGAGCAAGGAGAAGATCGACGTGCTCAGGGCACTGGGGGCGGAGGTGCGCGTCTGTCCGACGAACGTCGCCCCCGACGATCCGCGTTCCTACTATAGCGTCGCGCGCGCACTGGCCGATGAGATTCCGAATTCGGTGTACCTCAATCAGTACGATAATCTCGATAATGAACGCGCCCACTACGAGACCACGGGTCCCGAGGTGTGGAACGACACCGACGGACGAGTTACCCACTTTTTCTGCGGTGCAGGAACTGGCGGTACGATATCTGGCACAACGCGTTACTTGAAAGAAAAGAACAATCGCATCAAGTCCATCGGGATCGACACTTTCGGCTCTGTCTACTACAAATACTTTCACACGGGCGAGTTCGACGAGAAAGAGATCTACCCTTATCTCACGGAAGGTGTTGGCGAGGACATCCTTGCCGGTAACATGAACTTCAAGGTGATTGACGATTACGTCCGCGTAGACGACAAGACGTCGATGATCATGACACGTCGTCTGGCGCGAGAAGAGGGCCTGTTCGTTGGCCAATCATGCGGTCTTGCCGTTGCAGGCACGCTCGATTGGCTGCGTGACCATGCTTCCGAGTTGAATCCGGACGATGTTGCAGTAGTCGTATTGCCGGACAACGGCTATCGCTATCTCAACAAGACGTACAGTGACGACTGGATGCGCGGGCACGGCTTCCTGGATTACACGGAGGCAGTCACGGCAGATCGAGTGCTGCGCTCGCGATCGGAGCGGAGGAAGGTGTATGTTGTCGCTCCCGACGATACGCTCGGTGAAGCGATCGATTACATGACGGATTTCGGGATCTCCCAGCTACCCGTCGTTGAGGGCTCGACGGTTGTCGGCAGCCTGAATGAGTCTGCAATCCTGAGCCATCTGATTGAACATCCCGGAGCCCGTTTCGAGCATGTCGGTCGCGTCATGAAGGAGCCGTTTCCCATCGTTTCGCCCCGGGTAGAGATGCAGGAGCTCTCGGCTATGCTCAACGCGGGGAACGGCGCCGTCCTGGTTGCCTCCGGCGAGGACGGGCATTTCGAGATTATCACGAAGAGCGATCTTATTGAGACCCTGGCTTCGGCCGGCCGGGAGTCGTCAAACGGACAAAACAAAGGCACACAATGAATCAGAAGGATCCGAGTACCAGCGCGGCCCAGTCGCAACTCAACATCGAACTGAGCGAGGAGGTTGCTGAGGGGATCTACTCGAACCTCGTGATGATCGCGCACTCGCCAGAGGAGTTTATTCTGGATTTTATTCGTGTGATGCCCGGAGTTCCAAAGGCTCGAGTAAAGAGCCGCATTATTATCACGCCGCAGCATGCCAGGAGACTGCTCAGCGCTCTCGCCGAGAATATTGACAGGTACGAACGAAGCCACGGCGAGATCATTGAGCGAACCCCGGCGGGGCAGCCCATCCAGTTCGGCGGCCCGAGTGGCGAGGCGTAGTAGACTACTTCCGGGTTCCGAGGAGCACGAGCAGGCCCACGCCTAGAAAGATTCCGTGAGGTAGCCAGGAGGCTACAATGGGAGAGAGGGTCTCGGTGTATCCGAACGGCTCGATGAATTTGATCAGAGCGAGATAGATAAACGCCGTTGCGAGACCGATACCGATCTGTATCGCCTGTCCACCGCGTCGCCTCACCGCGGACATAGGCACACCGATGAGCACAAGAATGAAGCTCGCCAACGGATACGAGAACTTCGAGTAGTACTGGACACGGGCCTGACCAAGATTATCAGCTCCGGATCGCTTCAGCGACTCGATATGCTCGGACGCTACCGGAATTGTCATTGACTCGACGTCTTTCTCCGAACGTGCAAAATCGAGCGGAAAGACCGTAAGCGTGGTGTCGAACACGGGCATCACCGTCCTGGTCTCCCCGCCGTCGGTTCTGAACTTGCGCCTGACCGCCGACTGGAATCGCCACACTCGCAGGCTGTCTATCCACTGCATCCGGACGGCATCTATTCGCTCGGTGAGTCGCTGCGCACTGTCATATCGCTGCAGTGAGGCTGTGGTCCCCATGTCCGATGCACGATCGAAGTACGATACAGTCACGACGGTGCCGGGACGCTCCTGGCGGTGTATGTGGTTGACGTCGATCTGGCGAGGAGCATCTTTCATGTAGCGCTCTTCGAAGTCGAGCCTAACGGCATTTGTCCCGGGCACCACATAACCGTTGAACCAGAACATGAAACCGGTGATGACTACGGCTGCGCTCAGGTATGGCAGCAGAAGCCTCTGCAGAGAGACGCCGCTGGTCTGCAGCGCGGCGAGCTGCAACTGTTGGGCAAGGCGTCCGGTCAGGTACACGCACGACATGAACACCGCAAGCGGGGTCGTAAGCTTTATGATCTCGGGGATATAATTGGGATAGTACACGAGAAACACGTCCCTCATGCGCGCCCCGCGGTCCATGAAATCGTCGACGTATTCTACATAGTGCAGGACAATGAAGAAGACGATCAGCGCAGCGACGAGGAGGGTGACGCTGAGCACAAAGCGCTTCAGGATGTGCCTGTCAAATGTCGTGAGCATCAAGGCCTCGCGAAAAACGTCGCAAACCGTGCCGTTCGGTGGCGGAACGGTTCGCTCTTGCTGGAATGTGTAGCCCGGTGGAGCGTACTTTCAAACTCCCCAAATCGATCCAAGATACGGCCATATGAAGCTTCACGAATATCAGGCGAAGGAGATCCTGTTCAAATTCGGCGTCACGACACAACCCGGGGCCGTTGCGACGACGGTTGACGAGGCTGTGGAAGCGGCCCGCAAGATCGCGGCCGAGTCGGGAAACGACCTGTTCGTCGTGAAGGCTCAAATCCACGCCGGGGGTCGCGGGAAAGGCGGCGGAGTCAAGCTCGCCAGAGGTGTGGAAGGAGTGAGAGAAAAAGCCGAGGCGATTCTCGGGATGATGCTGAAGACCCATCAGACGGGGCCCGAAGGCCAGAAGGTGCGCAAGGTCCTTATCGCCGAAGCGGTCGATATCGAGAAGGAATTCTACGTCGGCGTCACCCTTGATCGCCAGCGGAATGCCAACGTGATCATGGCATCGACCGAGGGTGGGGTAGAGATTGAATCGGTAGCAGAAGAATCTCCAGAGAAGATTCTCAAGGAGTGGGTAGACCCGGCGATTGGCCTTCGTGCGTATCAGGCGCGTTCGCTCGCGTTTGGTCTAGGTTTTACAGGCCAGGCGCTCAAGTCGGCCACGAAGTTTATCTCGGCCCTGTACAAAGCATTTGAAGAGTCAGATTGCTCCTTGGCTGAAATCAACCCGCTCGTTCTCACAAAGCAGGGCGATGTGCTCGCCATCGATGCGAAAATCAGTCTGGATGAAAACGCTCTGTTCAGGCATCCGGCGCTTGCGGAGCTGCGCGACATTCATGAGGAGGACCCACTGGAGGTCGAGTCGACGAACTTCGGACTGAACTATGTCAAGCTGGATGGAAATGTCGGCTGTATGGTGAATGGTGCCGGTCTGGCGATGGCTACGATGGACTTGATCAAGCTCGCGGGCGGTGAGCCGGCGAATTTTCTTGATGTCGGCGGAAGTGCAAGTGCGGAGACGGTTGAGGCGGGTTTCCGGATTATCCTCAAGGATCCCAACGTCAAGACGATTCTCGTGAACATTTTTGGTGGCATCGTTCGCTGCGATCGGGTCGCGCGCGGCGTTGTTGAAGCGGCTCACAATGTGGGTATCACGGTACCGCTTATCGTGCGTCTGCAGGGCACGAATGCGGAGGAAGGGAAGCAGATCCTTGACGATAGCGATATCGAACTTCGAACGGCAACCCTGTTTCGGGAGGCTGCAGAGAAGGTCAATGAGGCATTGACCTCCGTTACGGCGTGACGCAATCGCCACAGTCGTCTGGCGACAAGTCAGGTCCCAGGACCGCACCCGGATCGGAGGGGGATGGTGTTCTCCTCAACGAGGTTACCAAGAGGTTTGACTCGACGATTGCCGCCAACGGTGTAACGCTTCGTGTTGGCGAAGGCGAGCTTCTGTCGCTTCTCGGTCCTAGCGGCTGCGGCAAGACGACACTGCTGAGAATCGTTGCGGGATTCGAGCAGCCGGACAAAGGTTCGGTAATTGTGCACGGCCGCGACGTCACCGCGGACCCGCCACAAGAGCGTCCGACAGCGATGGTCTTCCAGAGTTACGCGCTCTTCCCGACGATGACGGTCGGAGGCAACGTGGAGTACGGTCTCCGTGTACGACGCGTCCCGAAGTCCGATCGAAGGCGTCGCGTCGCGGAGGCGCTGGGTCGTGTGGGTCTCGATGGTCTCGCCGATCGTCCGGTCACGATGCTGTCGGGCGGGCAACAGCAGCGGGTTGCGGTCGCCCGCGCACTGGCGGTCGAACCGCAGGTCCTCCTGTTTGACGAGCCGCTGTCGAATCTCGACGTGGAGTTACGGGAACGAACCCGGGAAGAGCTTCGGGCACTGCAGCAACGACTTGGTATTACGACCATCTACGTAACTCACGATCAGGAGGAAGCCCTAGCGCTGTCTGATCATCTCGGCGTCATGAATGGCGGGACGCTCATCGAATTTGGTACGCCGCGCGAACTGTACGAAAACCCACAGACTGCCTTCGTGGCCCGATTCCTGGGCGGCGCGAACGTGATTTCCGATCCGCGAGTCGTTCAGGCGTTGACCGGGCAAGAGTCAGCGCCGGGAATGCGACTGGCGGTCCGTCCTGAGCACCTCGAACTCGTACCGGAATACGCCGGGCTTGAGGTCCGCCTTTTAAGTCAACAGTATCTCGGTGCTGTGGTAGAGTACAGGGTGGCCGCGGGCGACTGCGAAATGCGCGTCCGCACCGGAACGAGCGAAACTCACGACGCTCCGGTCGCCATTAAGGCAAGCCGGTGGAACTGGGTCGCTGAATAAGCTCGGTGGAGTCGGCCGGAGGCAGCGGCGCTACGTAGCTACAGGCCGCTCAGGCGCGTGAAGCGTCCCTGTACGTCGTCACGGGGCTGACGGAGACGTAGTAGATCGGCGAGATGGCCGCTCTTGACATGCAGGTCGAAGCCGTAAGACTGAAAGTCTCCGAACGGGATCCAGTTGATCGACATCTGCCAACACTCGAAATCGCGATAGAGTGCGACGGTCGTGGTGACGATATCTCGCTGCTCAAAATCGTACCCGGTTCGTGCCGATACTTTCCAATTCGGCGTCAGATTGAAATCGACGCTTGTGTTCAGAATGGCACGCCGGATCGATGATGTTCCGCTTCGCGTCAGTCCGTACGTGAAATCGGCCGTGAGCGACCACGGGATGGAAAAATCGCTGTACGCCGTACTGCCAACAATCTGGTTCAGCGTCGGATCGAGTCCCGGCGTTGCGACGGGACTGAATGGATCAGGGTTCGCCCGGGGATTCTCGACCGGTCTCTGCGCTCCCGAACGTCGACCACTTCGAACCGACGTTCTGGCGGAGATGGAGAACTGTGTAAGTCGAGCGAGATCCAGTCCGCGCAAATTGAACACATAATCGTCGACGATTCGGCCAGTGTCATCCACATTGTATGGCGAGAATGTCGATCTGAAATTCAGGTCCAGTTTCCCGAGGATGCTCGTGCGCGCCGAAAGCGAGATGTCTCCCATTCTCAGTGAGTCGGCCGCAAAGTTGTATCGACTGCTGATGTCCAGATTCAGAAGCTTGGTTGTTCTTGCGGGCCCGGTCTGTGTGGAATCGTCGGCGACTCGTTTGGTCTCGAAGGTATTTGACACGGAGTAATTCAGTGCTCGCTGCTCGCCCCGACGAACGCCGCTCACTATGGCATACGTAGTCGGTGCGCCGGTGGTGTCCGTCCATGTACGTGTATAGCCCCATGCGTCGGAATAAAAATCCGGTTGATAGCTGAACCCGACCGTCGGTCGGACCGTGTGTCGAAGTCCCGAGTATGGACCTACGCGAAGTGGAAATATTCCGTAGAACGTCGTGTTCGCCGAGACTCCCGACGAAAACTGCCGGAGTGCAAAGAAGCCGGACTCCGACGAAATAGCAGGTCGATTTGTCGAGTCGACAAGTGTCCGTCGTTCCGTCCTGATGAACCAGTCCTCCTCGTAGTTGAAGGACGGTGAGAGGTTGAGACGGATGCCACCGAGAAGCGGAAGACGATTCAGCGTAAACGTTGCCGTGATCGGGATGTCGTGAGATGCCTTTGCTTGGAACGGCGTATCACTTCCCGTTGCTCTCCGATATTTGTCGGCCGAGAACATCGCATCGTACCAACTGATGTCGGTCGCGGACGTATCTCCGCTCGCGATCAGCACATCGTCCGAGAGTGGAGTGAAAGAGTACACGTTCGAAGTGTTAAACGTGTAGCGATACGACAGCTTTTCGAACCATCGTTCCTTCTCACCCGGTCCACGCGAGTCGCGAAGGAATGGCTTTCGAGTGTTCTGCGAAAAGTTCAGGTTCGGTATTGTAAGGCTGACGCTTCCCGTTTCGAAAGACTGTCGCTGGTTCAAGTTGACTGACACGTTGCGTCCGCTGCCGGGCCATGACTTCCTGTACGCGATAGCGGACGAAACCGTCTGCCGCGCACGGTCGTCGTAGTTTTCCGAGACCGCACGCAGATACCCGGACGTCGTCAGGTCGACGTTGGCGCTAAGAGAGGAAGTGGGATTGAGCGTTTGCGAGTGGTTCCATCTGAGCGATGAGGTTCGGTTAATCCGGAAGTCGGGATCACCGGACTCGCCATTTCTCAGTCTGGCCAGGTTCAGGTTCAGGCTTCCGTTGTAGTGATAGCGCCGACTGTACCGAAAGAGGGTAGCTGCCTGCAAACTCCCGCGGCTCCAGGCGCCCAGTTGTAGTTGCAGGTCGGTGTAGTCGTTGAGTGCCCAGTACCATCCCCAGTCTCGGAGATAGAAGCCGAATTCGTCCTCACCGTACTGCGGTGGAAGCGGACCTGAACGGCGGCCCTCCATCGCCGGCAGCAGTCCAAAAGGCAGCCACAGCGGCATCGGAATATTGAAGATGTAGAGTTGGATCGGCCCGGTGTACACCCACTTCCTGTTGACCACCTTCATCTTGCTCGATCTCAGCGAATACGACGGGTCATCTACACAATCGCAAGTCGTATAGACACCGTCCTTGATGTACAGTGTACTATCCTCTGTCACCTTGGCGATGTTGGCCCTGATGAACCCTTCCTCGAAGTCAGTTCTTGCCCCGACGACCCGTCCTCGTTCGGTCGACATGTTGTAGGCCATTCTGGTGCCCGCGAACGTTTCGGAGCCCTGCTTGAAAGTCGGCATGGCCTCTGTGGACGAACCGGACTCGGACCCGTACGCTCTGAGTTCGTTTATCTTGAAGAAGATGTCGATGCCTTGCGCCTGCAGTTCTGCATCCTCGTACTCTACCCGCGTATCTCCGTAGAGTCGACCGATGTCTCCGTTCGTGCTATCGATGCTCAGCACCAGAGAATCCCGCGCTACAAATTTGACGACACTCTTCAGGCTGCCAGAGTCGGACGTTGGGGCTTGTGCCGAAGCCGGTGCGGCGGGGGGGGCGAGCGCCACCGAGTCGACTTCTTGCGCGAGGCTCTCAGTTGCACCGCACAGGGCGAGAGCCAGGATCAGTGCAAAGGAGACGCGTGCTGGACCTGAACACGTGGGGATCGCGGCGGCAGGGTGGACCGTCGATTCTGCCTCAAGCGGAGGGGCGGCTGCGTTCGACGGGGTCCTCGCTGTCCGGCGGTTGTTCATCTAGGTATTCGAAGATCAGGCGGGCGGCTCCAAGCATACCTACCTCGTTTCCGAGGGTTTCTTGGATGACCAGCAGATTCTCTCGCAGGCCGGGAGTGACAAATCGGACTATCGCGCTGCGGGTAGCATCAAGAATGTAGTCGCCGGCTGCGGACAGTCCTCCTCCTACGACTATCGTCCGGATATCGAGAAGATTTACGCAGGAACCAAGAACACACCCCAGTTTGTGTCCGGCCCATGCGAGCACTTCGCGGGCTCCTTCGTCGCCGGAGCACGCAGCATCGTAGAGCATCTTTGGCGTGATCCCGAGCAGGTCTTCCTGTGCCATGTTGTGGATGACACTGTCGTCTCGCGTCATGAGTCGATATCGGGCGTGGCGAGAGAGGAAGCGTTGACCCAGGTAGGCCTCGATCGCGCCGGCCACACCGGAGCGAGCGAATGGTCCCTCGTAGTCAATCGTCATGTGTCCAATCTCGCCTGCACCGCCGGTCGACCCGCGGAAGATGCGATCCTTGTAGATGATGGCTCCGCCGACTCCGGTACCCAGCGTGATCATGATGAAATCGTCGTATGGGCGGCCCGCGCCATAGAAGGCCGATCCGAGCGCCGCGGCATTCGCATCGTTCTCGACGAGGACGGGCAATTGCTCGCCGAGCCGTCGCTGAATCTCGTCACGGACATTGATGTCCATCCACCCCGGGAAGTTGGGCGGTCTGCGAACCGTGGCGCGAGTCCAGCCTATCGAACCGGGCGCCCCGATGCCAACACCCTCCACCGATGCAGAGGGGGCGTATGATCTAAGTTCGCGAACGACGGTCGTTATCCGATCGAGTACGTGAGACGGGCCTTCGTCACTCTCGGTGTCCAGCGTATGCTGATGCACCAACCCCTGACCGCGCTCAACGAGTGCTCCCTTGATTGAGGTTCCGCCCAGATCGATTCCGATTGCGTACATGAGCGTCACACTCTACGAAGATGACTAGTCGGCGGTCTCGATTCGGTAGACGGTCTCTTCGGGCTTCTTCATGTGGTACTCTTCGCGAGCGATCTGCTCCACACGTTCATCGGAAAGGCCTTTTTCAATCTCGGTTTCCAGGTGGCTGATCTCGAGTTCCAACTCCTCGTTGGCCTGCTGCAGTTGGCCCAGCTCCCGGTGCCATGCAATTCGCTTTACAAGCGAGTGGCTGTCGAAGAATGTCAGCCAGACGATGACGAACGAAATCGCTGCAAGAACGAAACGCTTGCGAACCCGAGGTTCCTTCAGCCATGTGAGAAGTCCGATCTCCATCCTGGCCTAGAATCTAAATGCGTTCAGACCGGGGTACTCGGCCACCGCGCCGATTTCTTGCTCGATCCGCAAAAGCTGGTTGTACTTGGCCGTCCGATCGCTCCGGCTTGCCGAACCCGTCTTGATCTGGCCGGCGCCTGTCGCGACGGCAAGATCAGCAATCGTAGCGTCCTCCGTTTCCCCTGATCGGTGACTGATAACGGACGTAAATCCATTCTGGTGTGCCAGTTCGATTGCCTCGAGCGTTTCGGTTAAGGTACCGATCTGGTTCAACTTGATCAGGATAGAGTTCGTGCAGCCCTCATTGATACCCTTGCGAAGCCGTTCCGTATTTGTCACGAACAGGTCGTCGCCGACGAGCTGCACGCGGTCACCGACCGCTTCGGTGAGGTTTTTCCACCCGGCCCAGTCGTTCTCGTCCATCGCGTCTTCGACTGAAATAATCGGGTATTGATCGACCCAGCTTGTCCAGAATTTGACCATGTCATCGGACGACCGGCGCTTTCCGGGATCACTCTTGTAGAAGACATAAGCGCCGTCCTCGAACATCTCCGAAGACGCCGGGTCGAGTGCGATGTGCATGTCCTTTCCGGCCTCGTATCCGGCCTTCTCCACCGCCTCCAGGATGACCTCAATCGCTTCCTCGTTCGACTTCAGGTCTGGAGCAAAACCACCTTCATCACCGACCGCCGTATTGTAGCCTTTCGACTGCAGCACCTTTTTCAAATTGTGAAAGATCTCGACACCCATGCGGAGGGCTTCCGAGAATGACGCAGCACCGGTCGGCATCACCATGAACTCCTGCATATCCACGTTGTTGTCGGCGTGCCGGCCCCCGTTGATGATGTTCATCATGGGTACGGGCAACCGGTTCGTGTGCGTGCCACCGATGTACCGGTAAAGCGGGAGTCCCAGCGTATCTGCAGCCGCCCTGGCCACGGCAAGAGAGACTCCAAGAATTGCGTTGGCGCCGAGTTTACTCTTGTTGGGAGTTCCATCGAGGTCAATGAGGTATCGATCCAGGGCCGTTTGCTGCAGAACCTCGAAGCCCATGATCTCGGGCGCGATCATTTCGTTCACGTTTCGTACGGCCTGCAGAACGCCCTTTCCCATGTACACGTCGGGGTCGCCGTCTCGCAACTCCACGGCCTCGTGTTCACCGGTGGAGGCGCCGCTCGGAACCGCCGCCCGACCAAAGGCACCCTCGGTCGTAATGACGTCGACTTCGATGGTTGGATTGCCTCTGCTGTCAAGAATCTGACGTGCGATTACTTCTTCGATGATCGACATGGGAATTACGAATTGATCAGTATGATGGGTATCGACAAACGGTCTGGTGGTATCGAAAATTCGATACTGCGACTGGCAATAACAAATGAAGCGTTGTCGCGGAAAGGCAACAAAAAAGGGCCGGCAGTTTCCGGCCGGCCCTTGCAAATGACGATAGACGCTCAGTCTACGGACTCTTGACGGTAGTCGCCTCGCTGATCCAGCCGTAGCATCCGTAGTCTACCACGTAGCGCTGGCCCACCTGCCAACCCTTGAAGAAGAGAGCCTCCTGGTCAGGGTAGTAGGCTCGATACTGGCGGCTCTTGCGTTGCGCTGCACCTGCGACCGTCGGGTCTACAGAGCGGGCGCGGTCGTAGTAGTCCGTGACGAGCCAGTACACGGCGCGGTCTTCTCGTTCGAAACTACCGCAGTTAGACACCGCGGTGACGTAGAGGTCGCCGATGGCCATGTATGCAGCACCGTAGTTGCGATCAATATCGAGCGCTCGCCGGAAGTACGTCCGGGCCCTGGAGAGTCGACCCAGTTGCTGCTGGGCGATTCCCATGTTGTAGTAGATATCCTTGGCCCTTTCGTTGCCGTCCGGCATTCCCATGGCCTGCTCGAACATTCCGAACGCCTGATCGGCTTCGCCGTCCTCGAGCTTCATGACACCCAGCAAGAAGAACGTCTTCGACGTAGCCTCGCAGTTCAGCACGCGCTGCTCAAGCTGGTAGACATCGTCTCGAAAACCCAGATCAAGAGCGAGCTCAAACTTCTCGAGTATGAACTGGCAGTTCGACGGATCCTTTTCAAGCTGACTGGAAATGAAATCAAATCGCTCTTCGGGCGACGTGAACAGTGCGCCTCGCCAATTGGTGAGCATGGTGCGCACCTCTTCGTTCTCTGGGAACTCCGCGTCGAGGACGTCAATGAAATCAACCGCAGCCTGCTTGTCGCCTTTCTGTGCGTAGCCGGCGATAATGTAGTTCATGTAGTAAGGCTGCAGCTTCTGAGGCTCCAGATCGTAAGCCTGCCGGTAGAGGTCCGTGATCATGGGCTGCAGGTCCGGCAGATGCTCTGCGTTTTCCTGTATGAATTTGCCCTTTGCGAAGATCCAGTCCCGCTCGCTCACCTCTGCGTTTGCGTCCTGTAATCTGGACACGGCTGTGTCGAAAATGACTAGCGCTGAGTCGAAATAGGCCTGCCGCGTGGCGAGGTCCTCTTCAGCGACGGCCATCTCCCGAAAAACCTTGACGGCGCGCTCAAAATTTCGATCGTTGTTTCGAGGAAACCCTGGCGCATTCTGCAGAATCCACTGCAGATTCTGTAGCGCACCCGCGTAGTTTTCGTTCTTGAAGTCCTCGTAGTAGAGGCTGTAGTACATGGCCTTTTCCTGGTCACCAGACTGCGAGAGGGCGGTTTCTGGTGCCAGCATCAGCAGGCTGAGAACGATGGCGGCTCCACCGAACGGGGATAAGAGCGTTTTCATAGACATGGAATATCTTGGTTCAGCGTGTCCCGAGACGGGTCCGGGCCTTCCTATTATCCGAGCCGTGTCTTCTGGAACCAGCGTTCTCCAATGTTGACGTTAATGCCGAATCTGTAGAAGGTTTCCCTTATCAGGCCATTGTCCGTGGTTCCACGGCGGCCCACCTGGAAGTTCATATCAATCCGTGTGCCAGGGATTCTGGTCGGGAAGCTTATCCCGGCCGAGGCGCCCGTAGATCTGAGAGTCTGACCGGGCATCGGTTGCACGTAGGATTTGTCGGTGAAAACGCCGAAGCGATAGGCAATCTGGCTCGCGTATGAGGACAGAAGATCGTTGCCACCCGGCAGTAATTCAACGCCCATTGCCAGACGTATGCGATCCTGAAGCTGGGCGCCGCTCGATGTGACGCCCGGGAAGGCAACGTTCGTGCTGAAATTTGTCCATGGCTCATACCGGGCGTCCAGCATAACTGTGAACTTCGTACTCGGAGAATATACCAGACCGGCACCGACACGAAGCGGGAGGTCGACGTCTACATCCACGTCGGTACCCAGCGTGTCCTTGTCAAGAGATCGTCCGATCGTCAACACTCGGCGGCCGTCAAGTTTGGCCGGAAGTGAGAATGTCAGTCCAAGCTGAAGTGCATCCTTCTGACGAAGAAGACTACTTGCATGTCCGATCAGGCCGACGGTGGCTGAGGCGCCCGAAAGTCGCGTCGAGTAAGAGATGGTGGTCTCGGTGAACTCGGCGTCGCTGAATGACGTGCGCTGGACTTCGTCGATGATGCCGAAAATGAAGTTGGCCGTAGCGCCGACCGACAGGAAGGATCCGACTTTTGCTCCCAGGCCCACGTCGATCTTCTGCAGCCCCCCACCGCCGGTGAACTCGACCGAATAGTCGGCGGGATCCTGGACTCCATCTGTGCCCGCCAGCACACCACTCTGCCGCGCCGTGTAGCCGACGCGCGAGAAAGGTGCGAACGCCATGCCCATGCCGAGCCGTCGCGAGAGCAACGGAAAACTGAAGAACACGTGATCGAGCGTACCGAATCCCACCTCGCTTTTCTCACTTGCAGCATTCGTGGCAGCAACAGACTCGTAACGGAGACCCGTACCCACCCTGGTCAAAAGCTGGTCGCCCCAACCTGCGGGGTTTGAGAAGTTGCCTCGAAGCGGCGATCCGAGCGCAAAACCATCACCGCCCATCGCCTCCGCCTGCGACGAACCGAAGGACCGCAATTCGCCGATCCCAAATCTCGAATAGATTGACCCGTCACCTCCACTTTGTGCCACTGAAACGCACGGCGAAAGTGCGATCCAGGCAGCGACGAGGCTAACGACTAACTTAACGTAGGACGCTCCCTGCGGTCTTGACATCAACATGCGGGTATTAAATACTTGACTACAGTTCGGCCGGCTTGATTACGGTAAGAGCCATCGTTGGTCCGTCCGTGTCGATCGTTCCGTCACTGAGAATGAGGACGTTGGCAGTGTTTTGCACCGGTTGCAGGTCGATGCTACCCATGAGCGCGAATGAATCGAAGACGGACTGACCGATGAGAGCGTCCTGAAGCGTCGCGCGAAGTACCGGGCCATCAAACAGCAATACACCGTCGGCTACTGAGCTTGTTGCCAGTGGCACGGCTACGCTGTCTGACGTTATCCCCACGAAGTCGACCTGTGTCAACGCCGGACGGACAAAGTTGGGCGGAAGCTGTTGGTTGATCGCCAGCGAGTCGTATGAAACACGCAGGACGGCTCGTGACACAGCTACGTTGGCCAGGTCGACGGAATCGAAGTCAAACTCGACTCCCAATCCCGAACTATGCCCATCCTGCAAAACGACTCTTCCCGGCTGCGGACTGCCGGGTGATGTACGCGACACCAGACTCAGATTCCGACTGAGCAGAAAGTTGAGGGTATCTCCGCCTGAGACGACCAACATGCTGCTTTCGTCGAAGTCGATTCCGAATAGCACGCCGTTGCTCAACGGTTCGACAAGGAAGCCCTGGAACAGCGTGACGAAGTCCTGCGATCGGAGGTTGGCTTCCGTGACGGGATCCTTGTACCATGACTCGGGAAGTGGAATCACCAGAAGCGTATCGGCAGCGCCAAGCATGGCCGTCGTGATCTGCGGACCGGACGGGATGGAGGCTGATGAGTTATTTCCGGTGGCGGTCCACGTCTCAAAGATCTCGCTGACCGAGACATCGATTGTTGAAGTCGTGTCCCCGTAGATGTAATCCGGCACGAGCTGTAGCTCTGCGTACTCGACGGGTCCCTGCTGGAAGTCGGCGGATGGGATCAGGGTTGACGGTATGGCAAAATCCAATGCGGCGGCGGCTCGCGTTCCGCCAGCCAGCGGATCTTCCACCGATCCCAACATTGCCCGCCGCGCATTTCCCGTTACATCGTACGTGACGTGGTTGGACTGGAAGGCAGGAGAAAGCTGTTCGATCTGAGGTGCGCCGGAACGAATGTCGATGAGTTCGACGCCGACACCGGTCGGATCATCACAGCCCAGAGTCGCGGCAAGTAGGACGAAGGCAAGCTTCGCGTGAAGAGGTCTCATCAATCGGTGGAGGGGAAGAGAGCGTGGGGATGCGGAATCGAGGTAACGCCGTATGGTAGCCGTTTCGTATGACACTGTTTCGGCTTCATCGAAAAACCCCACCGGCACAGACCGCTGGGGCTTCCGAATAGCGATTTGTTGATGCCCTGCTCAGACCGCCACGTCACTACACACCTGTTCGTACAGCTCACATCCCAGGTCCCGGATCTCATCAAGGTCCATCGAGAACTGAGGCACGTCGGGCGTCGACGGGTCGATATGTGATGGATACGCAATGCCATCCGCGTAGGCCAAACCGACCTGGCAGAGGTCGCCACCGATCAACTCCTTGTCTACATCGAGTCCGAATTGAGAGGCCATCTCTTCGTCCATCAGCGCACTCGGATCGACGTCATCGGGCGTATAGATGCACTTGCTGTTCTCGAACAACGGATCGGACCCGAATTCGGAGCGGAGCACCAGCGGAACGAGGGAGCCGGCCCAGCCGAAGGCATGAATGATGTCCGGCGCCCATCCGAGGTTCTTGATCGTCTCAAGACAACCACGTCCGAAGAACAGGGCTCGTTCGCCGTTATCCGAGAAGGGCTTGGCGTCGCGATCAGCGAGTATGCCCTTTCTCTTGAAATAATGGGTATTGTCCATGAAGTACACCTGGAGCCGGATGCCCGGTATCGAGGCGACTTTGACTTTCAACGTGTGGCTCTCTTCGCCCATTTCTACCTCGGTTCCGGAGAGGCGAATGACCTCATGCAGGCGATTTCGCCTCTCGGAGATCGTGCCGTATCGAGGCATCATGATGCGTGTCTGGAAGGAGCCCGTATTGTGAATCTGCTCGGGCAGATTCCTCACCAGATGGGAAAGCCCGTTTTCCTCGGTGAATGGTGCAACTTCTCCAGAGATGAAAAGAATCCTTATCGCGTCTGCCATACGTGATTTGAACCTTTGAATGCTAGATGGAATCCTTCATTGACCTGACGAGGAAGTGCAAATTGAAGTCACCGGTCATCCAGCAAAAGCTCGGCTGCAGACTAGCGAGGCAACGTCGATCTTTCGCTGTCTCAATGACCGGCCCTTCACACGCTACGTTGTTTCAGGCCCTATAATTAGCCCCTAAATATACAGAATTCCGGCTCGCAAAAAAAGAGCCCTCTGCATCCTCCAAAGCCGTTTTCGGGCGCGGTCCAGGGCCGATTGGCCTGGAATCGAGAATGGATCCACAACACCGCTGTGTGGGACAACGCGATGAAGGATGATTCGCTGAATATCTGATGCAGGATTAGTCATGCATGGGTCGACTGTTCTTTTCGATGGATTCTGCCATCTGTGCAACGGGGCTGTGGATTTCATTCTGCGTCACGATTCCCGTGAGCGCTTCGTGTTTGCGTCGCTCGACTCTCAGGCTGCGCTTGCAGCAATGAGGCAGCGGGGCCTTGATCTCCCGCAGGGTGACTCGATTATCCTGATCGATGGGGACGGAATTCACACGCTTTCCGACGCCGTGATCCGAATCGCGCGGGGCCTCGGATTCCCGTGGTCCATGGCGGCGATCAGCGTCATAGTCCCGAAGAAATTGCGCGACGGGCTTTATCGCCGCGTTGCGGCGAATCGGTATCGCTGGTTTGGGCGGCGCGATGAATGTCGTATCCCGACGCCTGCTGAGCGACGCAGATTTCTTACTGACGAGGGCCCGTCTGGCGGCCCGATCACTCGGAGTTGACGGGTTGAGCGTTCTGGAGCAGTTCGAAGTAGCGCTTGATGAGCTCCTCGTAGTCACGTGAATAGCCACTCTCAAGCGCGCGGATAAGGTCTCTCCGGAGTTGGTCCGCTCGCTCATCGGGTGTGAATTCGCCCGGGCTTTCTCGATCAATTTCTTCGCCGGACTGGCTTTCGCGCCGTTTTTCGCGGCCGCGCTTGTTCATTGAACGCGAGGCATCAAGCAAGCGTGTCAGGATTTGCTGTTGGCGCTGCATCATGTTCCGGTCGTTCCGGAATTGCTGCAACTCGCGGATGGTCTCTTCCATCTGCTCCGCGATGCGGTCCAGATCACCAAGCGCCTTGCCTCGCAGTTCCGGGTTGCGGCTCAACTCCTTTAATTCCTGCTTGATCTTTTCCTGCTGCTCACCCAACTGCCGAATCCGCGCCTGCATATCATTGGTGAGTCGCTGGCCCTGCATGTCGTTGAGCATCTCCTGGATCTGCTGATTGAGCTGCTGCTGCTGTCCAGCCATTTGCTGCAGTTGATCCAGCATCTGCTGCATTGACGGCGCACCCATGTTCATCTGCTGATTCATCAGCGTATTGAGCAAGTCGCTCAGGAGGAGGGCCAGTTCATTCAGATGCATCATGGAACCCTTCTGGTGCCCTGCCGCTCTGCGGGCCGATCGATCGGCGAGCGCCACCGTGGCCTGGCTCATCTCGCGGAGTGCCGAGCCCGTATGAACCTGCACCTCGCGCGACATCTCAGGTATCTCGCGGGAAAGCTTTTGAAGTGTATCGCTCACCACGCGAAGGCCTTCGCCAAGTTCGATCTGATCTTTGGCAAATCGCCTGAGCGTCGGACTGTCGGAGGCCGTGCCCTCAACATCTGCCTTCATTGCCTCCTGTTGTTGCGATAGTATGAGCACGTCGTTCAGCGCCTGGCGCAGCCCAGCCATGTTAACCTGAAGCTGTTTGCCTGCCATACTCTGTTGCATTTCGCTGAGCTGCTGTTGCAGGTTCTGCAGCTGTTGCTGCATCTGCTGCTGCCCCTGCATAGCCGGCTGCATTTGCTGTTGACGCAACTGCTCCGCGTTGTCCTTCATCTGCTGAGGAATGTCCTGATTCTCAAGCTGCGACCGGATTTGCTCCAGTTGATTTGACGGTACGCGGGGAATCTCCTCAAGCATCTCCTGCAGCTGTTCGAGCTGTTCCTGAAGATCTTTCATCTCCGCCTCGGATTGCTCTTGCTGACGTGCCAGATCCTCAGCCTGCTCGTTGTTCTCCGCACCCTCATCGGGATTGGCCGCATCACGCTCGTCCGCCGGCTTCTCCTGACCAGAGGATTCCTCTTCGTCCAGCAGCTTTTGCGTCTCCTTTTGAAGTTCCTCCTGAATTCCGGCAAGTTCCTCTGCTCGACGTGCGGCCTCCTCCAGGCCCTGACGGGCCTTGAGTCTCTTAAAAAGATCAAGGGCCCGCTCCAGTCTTTCCTTGAATTGGTCCTCGTTGAATTCGAAGTCCTGCATTGCCTGCTGCATCTGCTGCAGGTCCATGGATTGCATGGCTTCACGAAGTTTCTGTAGCGCTTCCATGAGTTCCGGCGAACTGATCTCTTCGATGGCGCGCTGAAGTTGTTCGTAAACCTCCATGGTCTCATCGCTGAGCAGACTGTTGTCCTGCAGCTGCTGCACGAGATCATCGACGTCTTGTGAGATCTCCTCGAGCTGCTGGTCGACCTCCTGCTGAAGGTCCTGTATCTGTTCAAGTTCGCGGGAATCGTCCCAATCCGCCTCAGGTTTTCTTCTCAACTCATCGCGGAGTTCATCAAAGCGCTCATCCACTTCGCCAGCCTTGTCCAGAAGATCCTCCAGTTCGTCAGTTGTCTCGTCCGATTCCTCCTCGAGCTCTCGAAAACGATCCGCCAGCGACGGCATCACGAACGTGTGCGTCCTGGAGTCGGCGGACTTGTATCCTCTGAATGTGTCGTTATCCCAGACACGGATGAAGTACTCGAAGACGTCGCCCGGCACCGGGGACAATCCGGATTCGGATTTCATTTGCCAGATTCGCTCGACCACCTGGTCCAGGTCAGTACCCCTGAAGACGTCGATGGGCAGCTCGGTGAACGACTCGCGAACGGATCCGAATCGACTCTGTGCAAGGCGGTACATCAGGCTGACCCTGTGCACGCCGTAGTCGTCCATCACGCGCGCTGTGAGAGCTGGCTCGAACGGTTCAGATAGCTCTGCCGTTACGTCTGGTTTGATGATGGATACGGACGGCGGTCCGTCCGTGAGAAGTTCGAGCCGATACGTGATCGGGCTGACACTCTTGATTCCTTCATCGCTGGCCAGTTCGACGTGGTAAGTGCCTGACCGGACAAGCGTAAAATCACCCGAGGCCACCCCATCGGCGATCGACAGTGAACGACGCGTTCCGTCGTCGAACACGACCTCCGCCGTACCGGCGGGGCTTCCACCCAGTTCAGCCGTCAAGATGATCCGTGAACCCGGCAGAGCGCTCACGTCGCCGACGTTCGCTCCCAGGTCCTGTCTTCCGATGCGAGAATATCGCGGGCTTTCAATAGCAACACTCAACTCCCGGACCACCGGCCGATCGACTACATCGACCCTGTACCAGGATGATGTTACAGGCCGGGCCACAACGCGGTATTCGAAACTCTGTCTGACGTTTGACTCCGTGTAGTTAAACGACGTTGGGGAGCCGCGCGTCGGCCTCGACCTGGAGACGGATCGTTCGCCTTCACGTCGAAACTCCAGCTCCGGACTTACGTCCCCCTTGCCGCGGATCGTAATGCGGACCATGAGCGAGTCACCGCGGATGATCTCCGCATCGCCGGGCTCAACATCGATGATGAACGGTGCCGGTTTTTCGAACGACTCGGAAAGTTGCATTAGACGCGCTGTTGCGCCGAAGAACGGTCCCGGGGCCGTCAGCAAGACGACAATCAGTCCCACCAGCGGAATCATGGCGTAGCGCACGGTACGCCGGAAGCGCTCAAAGTCCTCCACGGCATCGAAGGAGATGCCCGTAATAGGCGTACTGAGCATGTTGATCGCGCCGTCGACAAGGCCGTCTGTACTGCGGCTGTGTTTGCCGCTGGAGAGGTGCAGTATGTTGAGCAGTCGATCCGTTGCCGACGGTACTTTGCTCTCAACGATGCGGGCGACGGTTTCCTCTTCGGGATGCGCCAGGAGTCCGGCAAGTCGAGCCGCGGGGTCCAGCATGTATCGAGAGACAACGAAAATCAGGGCCGCGATCGCGCCGATGACCAACACTGTGCGCGCAACAGACGGCATCCACAGCAGCGTTTCAGCCCCGGCCAGAAGCAGCCAGATTGCCGCCACACAAGCTAGTCCAGCGACCAGGCCCTGCGCCAGTCGGGCAAACAGGAGCCTCCGGCGCGCTTCATGAAGCTTGCGCCTGATGGCGTCAACGGTCTGTCGAGTCGATTCACTCATAACTCCTGGCGCGGCGGGTGCAGGTGCGTGTACCACCCGCCGTTGCTCGTGTTTCGGCACGCTATGCCTGCAATCTCATGGGGACGAATCTTCCCGTTTCCACCTACAATGAGTCGTGCTCTGCGATTGTATATTTCACGCTATGCACGATTCCGTATCGTGCACTCACAACGATTAGTAGCTGGGTCGACCAAGAGCGCCACTCGGCGCGGGAGGAGAGAATGGACGAGATTATCAGTGTGATTCTTGGAGGCGGTGCCGGAAGTCGCCTTCACCCGTTGACACTTCACAGGTCAAAGCCGGCAGTTCCGCTCGCCGGTAAGTACCGCCTCATCGACATTCCCATCTCCAACTGCATCAACTCGGACATCAATCGGATGTTTGTCCTGACGCAGTTCAATTCCGCCAGCCTGAACCGTCACATCGCCCGGTCATATCAATTCGACAGATTCAGAAACGGCTTTGTGAATATCCTGGCTGCGGAGCAAACTCCGCTGTCGAAGGACTGGTTTCAGGGTACGGCCGATGCGGTTCGGCAGAGCATGAACCACCTGGTCAGCTACAGGTACGACTACGCCCTGATTCTTTCGGGCGACCAGCTCTATTCGATGGACTACCGGAAGCTTCTTGCGCACCACAAGAAGTCGGAGGCGGAGATTTCGATTGCCTCGATTCCCGTCACCGCCGATGAGGCACCTGGCTTCGGTATTCTGAAAACGGACGAGGATCACGTGATCACTGAGTTCTACGAGAAACCCCCTCGTGACGAACTTGCAGACAAGGTCAGCCCGGTAAGCGAAACGATGAAGGCCCAGGGCCGGACATTTCTGGCGTCGATGGGTATCTACGTCTTTAATCAGGGGGTTCTTCGGTCCCTGCTGGATGCTCATCCAAATGCACATGATTTCGGCAAGGAAATCATACCGTCGGCGATCAAGAATTTGCGCGTCGTAAGCTATCCGTTCGAAGGCTATTGGAGTGATATCGGGACGATCCGCTCGTTTTATGACGCGAATTTGATGCTCGCGAAGGAGGAGCCCGATTTCGACATGTTCAATCCCAAGATGCCCCTGTACACGAATGCGCGGATGCTTGCGCCAGCGAAGATCCAGAATTCCCGTATCACGCGTTCCATCGTGGCCGAATCGTGCGTCATTGTGGACGCCGAAATAGTCAACTCCGTCGTCGGGATCCGGTCCTTCTTTGATCATGGAGCCGTTCTCAAGAACTCGGTGTTCATGGGCGCGGACTACTATCCCTGGACCGATTCCGAGATCAGAGAGGTCAAGAATGGTCCGGACCGGCCGGGAATCGGAGCGCGCTCGCGAGTTGAGAACGCGATCATCGATCGCAACGTCAGTATCGGCGAAGATTGCGTCATTGCGAATGCGGCAGGAGTCCAGGAAGGAGAAGGAGAGGGCTTTGTTATTCGCGATGGCATCATCGTCGTGCCGAAGAACGTGTCGATTCCGGCCGGCACCGTCATTTGATAGTCGGCCAGCGTCGTCGCTCTACATGCATGCGGGGATCATCGAATCACAATTGTTCGTTTTCGATTGTCTTGCTCGACACCGGACACGCTGTCATTCTCGTAGAAACACAATAAGACCTGCTCAACCGTGGATCACATCACAGCAGCCTCGCGAACTTCCGCTCTCGTAATCTTTTCTGTCCTACTGCTTTCCGGATGTCGGATGTATGGCGGTTACGGCACGGAAGTGAAGACGATTACGGAGATTGATCAGGCGAATGACCAGTTCGAGCGTTCGCTGGCGCGTGCGGAGAACAACCTGGCCGCGCTCCGTAGCAAGGTGTCCGCCAATCCAGCATTGGCCGTTCACGCTGACCGGTTCGAGTCGATTGTTGCTGATCACGTGCGTCTGTTCGATTCGCACCGAAAGGAGTTGTCGATTCTGACGTCTGGTTGGGCGGGATACCGATCCTCAAGTCGGCTCCTCGGAAGTATTGTCACCGACCACCACCGAATCGCGAATATGTACGAAGACGTTCTGAGCCGGGTGGCTGAGGATGCCGGATGGATGCGTCCGCTTCTTCGAGACCCGGCTACGTATCAGCACGTGCCGCCGTTTTATGTGGGCGTGGAGTACATGCTCGCGGCTTCGGATCGTGGACAGGTGATTCGCAGAGATCCGTGACAGGTCGTCTTGATCCTAATTGCTGCCGAGGGTTCCGGCAAGCTGGTCGATCTCTTCCGCCGTGCGAACCACGCGGTAGCTGACGGCCGTCGGGCTTTCTGAAAACATCGCCCTGGTGATAGCCCACGTTTCCTCAAACAACGGGCTGAGTTTGTATTCGTCGAGGTCGCGGTCCGAAGCCCATATGCTGTATGTCGTGAAGACGTTCGGCTGTTCGTGGTCCTCCAGCAACTCAAGCCTTTTGCACCCCGGAAATGCGCGGATGTAGCCGGCAACCCGACTGAACAGCTGCAGGAATTCTTCGACCTTCTCTGTCTGGAAGGTCATGCGAACAAGCCGGACGATAGCTGGATCCATGGTGAAAGAGTGGTTGGAGGCGCATCTACCTCGACAATATAAAGCGTCCGATCTGACATCTCAGGCACCCGTGTCGAATGCAAAGACTGCCATGCAGTTCGTGTATGCCCTGGGTGGTCTCTGCACTGTTGTGCGGAACTCCAAGGTCAGTGTAACGACGTATTATCTCGTCGTTCTCGGCGGGAAGTTCGCGGTATATCTGGCGGATCTGTTGTCTGACTTCGGCCTTTCCGGATTTTGCGGCCTGGAAGTCCAGAACCGGGAGGATCGCGTTGAGCAAGATGTGATCAATGCGGCCAATGCCCAGTGAGGTTGCAGAGCCTCGCAGCGGTCTTTCCAGTCGGACGTGTGACAGCCAGAACGGATTCATCGTGACGGCCATCATCTCGCGGAGCGTCTTCAGACGGCTATCTGACCGCTCGACGATTCCCATAAGTCTGGCTCCGGGTTGATCGGAGCCGAGAAATCCGTCGGCGACGAGAGCGGCGGCCTGCGCGATACGGATTGGAGGAAAGTTGGATGGTCTCAAACGGAAGAAAGTCCATTGAGTCCGGTTCATTGCGGGCCGGTCGGTACGTCGTGCAATGCTCCTATACCTGCGCCTGAGCAATTCGACGTACGCAACGGAATCCTGGTCACCTTCAACCGCTTCCGGTGAGGGAATCAGCGCCGCGGTACCCAGCAGAAGTGCCTCCGCGTCGATCCTGTTGCCACACCCGTGAAGTTCTGCCAGCGGAACGCGTTGAGCAAGCTCATGCATGGGTTCCTGATTCTTGGAGTATCCGAGCGCAGCGAGTACACGGGCATACACGACCTGATCCAGGTTTCCCGATCGATCGAACTCGGTCTGAACTTCAGCAGCGCGCCGTGAAAGTCGGACCTCAGCCATCTCCCTGACGAAGGAACCCGTCAATGATGCGGGGAGTCGTGGCCACGCGTGTTCACACGGCAGGACTGTGCCGTTGCTTCTATGGAGCTGTACGAGCAGCTGCCGAAGCGGCCGGCGCAGAAACCCGGAAAGCGCGATCTCGGGCAAGAGCGTGGTATCCTCGCGTTTGAGTCGGCCCGTCCACAGATCGGCCACGAGCACGACGTGAAGAATGACCCGGTTGTAGCGAGCATCTTGATCATGGCGATGCTGGAGCCACTCGCTCGAGGTGCGATGAATCTCGACATCTCCAACCCATTCGGTTCGACCGATCTTGATGCGCGCGTCGAGGAAGTCGGGTCCAGCGTCCCGGTTTGGTTGACCTGTCTGAAGTACGAGTACCGATTCGCCCTGAACTGTTTCGAGATACTTGTGATCGTATTCCCGTCTGTTCCAGACGTCGTGCACGAGTGCTTCCGGCAACTCGTGAATCCGCGCTCGCGACTCTTCGCACTGAAGTGAGGAATCGACTACGGTCTGCTCGTAGGATCGAGCGAGCATAGGCATGCTGAGAGGGAATGCTGAAACCGGCCATTGGCGTCCCGCCTTTGTTATGACACGACTTCATGCCGGGGCATAACGCGAAG
>JABDKH010000357.1 GCA_013002345.1 Rhodothermales bacterium | reverse complement strand
AGCGCCCGCAAGATCATCGATCGTCTCGAACAATGGCACAACGTCCAGGGCCGTCTCGACTTTTCCTGCCACGAGTCGCCAGAGTCCGACCTCTTTCCCAAGGAGCATTACCTCGAGCAGATTGCTCACGGAATGCGTCATCGAGACAATAAAGCTGCCGATGGATGCGGGGTCCCTGCGGACCAGTTCACTGATCACGCGGAACGTCTCCAGCACGTCGCTCGCCGCTTCGGGAAGTCGTGACGCAGACGAAAGCAGAGGCCTGCGGTTCTGAAGTTCGCGAGTCAGCAGCTCTCGCTTGTCGGTCTCCGGGAGATCCGAATATCCCTCCGTGACACCGGCCTCCTTCAGTACGGCGGAGACCGCCTGCCGGAGAATACCCGAGTGCTGTCGGACGTCCAGAGCCGCGAGGTGGAATCCGAAAGCGCGCGCCCGATCCAGCAACTCTACGAGTCGACTCGCAATGGCGAGATCGCCTATGCCGCTCTCGTCGAGACCCTCACGAAGCAACTCCAGGTCGCGAACGAATGCATCGGCCGTGTAGACGGCGTCCGGACCACTCCGGGCGCCTTCGTCGATGATGTCCTCCCCGAGCAGATGCCGAACCCGTGCCATCATGTAGCTGATCTTGAGTCGGTATGGCTCGTGGGAATACAGGTCGACCACGATGGCCGGCAGCTGTATCCGGTCTGTGTCTCGAGAAATGGATTCGGCCAGGCTGGCAGGGATCGGGGCCTGTCGGTCCGAAACGCTGAGATCCCGCCGCAGCAGGCGCAACTCCGCCAGATACATTTCAAGGGCGGTCTTCCGATGGACTTCAGCCGTTCGCAGCGTGACGTCCGGTGTCACGAAGGGATTGCCATCTCGATCGCTTCCAATCCAGGACCTCATTCGAACCACGGGCCGCTGGTCCACATCGGTGCCGAAATGGCGCCGCATCGCCCGTCGGATGTCTTGCTGAATACGCGGAATGGTCTCCCAAACCGAGTTGCGGATGAAGTAGAGTCCATGCTCGACTTCCGTTTCGACCCTCATCCCCGAACTTCTCACCTCATCGGTCGCAAACAGCAGCGATATCTGATGATGTATGTCCGACAGTGCGTCCTCCGCCTCACCCGGTGTGAGTTCACAAACTTGCAGCTTCGAGAGAACGGCCGCGATCGCCTGCTGCTTGAACAGAATACTCCGCCGACGTGCCTCGGTCGGGTGGGCGGTGAATGTGGGCTGGATGTCGATGCGGGCGAGGAGCTGCTCCACTTCGGGCGCCGACCATCCCTTCGATTTCAGGTGGCGGATCGCCTGCTCAATGGACTCGGAACGCGGCGCATCGAGCGTACTGGCGCGGGCGCGCTCGCGATTGATCCGGACAATCTCCTGCTTCTCCGATTGATTGATCAGGTGGAACATCGCCGTGAACGACCTGAGCAGCGTGTTGATTGACTCGAGGTCAAGTTCAGATATGAGTTCCATGGCCTCGGCACGATGGTCGCTGCCATCGCGTGCCGAGTCAAGGCAGAGTGCACTTAGCCGACTTGCGACGTCGAGAAGCTGTGGTCCCGCTTGTTGAGCGATGACGGTTGATAGCGAAGAAACGAGCAGGTTGATCTGCTTGGCCAGGGGCTCCGAGATTCGCTCCTCGGCAGCGTTGAAAAAGAAGAGCGGGGGTACGGACGAGTCGGGTAGCGGTGGCATGACGTGTAAGTGTGGGTCGGACGGCAGCGAAACTCGCCGCAAAAAGGATCCGCGAAGCGAAGAATAAGTGCCGCTATCTCGACATCTCAATGGAGATTGCGATCGCCACGGTGTCCCAGTTCAAACGAATCGTGTGCTTATCCGCATCGTCTATCGAGATCGTGAACGCTTCGTGCATCCGATCACTGACGAGCACCGGTACGTTGAATCGGATCAGGTCGGCCTCCGATTCATAGTCGTACGCTCCCCATTGCCCGAGATTCCGATTGATGATGATCGTCCACTGTCTTTCTCCCGGAATCGTGAACATCGAATAAGTGCCCGCCGGCACCACATGGCCACCGAGTTTCACGGTATTGGTCACCGTCAGCTCCGTCGCTTCGTTGGCGCCCGTCCTCCAGACTTCGCCGTACGGGACCAGGCCTCCAAAGATCTCGCGTCCTCGCTTGCGCGGCGAAGAATACACAACCTTGACGTAGGTGCCGTCCTCCAGGGTTCCGGCTGCGATCGCCATGGGGCTGGTCCGCGCCTCCGGAGCCGGCACGACTCGGGTAGTATCGATGCCGGCGTTGTTTGCCTCTTGAGCGCTCGTGGACGACTGACAGGCCAGAAGACCGGCTGCCAGTACAACGTATACTATTTGGCGTAGCACCTTTGCCGGGGGTCGTACTGTCATGATCTCCTGTGTGGCTGGGACGAAAGGGGTTACCGGGACGAGCGGTCCAGAGGTACTACTCGAAAGTTTTCGTGTTTCACCTCAGAAACAATCTCGAGAGCCCCTCTCTCAAGCAATTCGTCGAATTGGTCTACACGAGACCCGATCGTGTCTGGTAGCGCGGAATAGTTGATATGGTCGACGGCGCGGAATCCACCGACATTGCGCGGATTCACGACGCGGCGGAAGCGAGAACCGGTCTCATTGGTCAGGTAGTAGTACGCGAAGTAGTCGATGTGGTCGGTCTCTATGTTGATCCAATAGACAAATCGGTCTCGGTGATCAGGGCCTCCACCCAGTTCCTGGAACGTCACCTCCACCTTATGATATGGCTGGCCTGCGACACTTGACTTCCCGAGGTAGAGCTCGCGTACTGCAGGATCTTTGAGCGGAAGGGGCAGTGAAGCAAAGTAGATCACTGAGTTGACCTTCTCCTGGATGGCAAATTTCGTACTGTCGCTGATCGACTGCGGCGTGCCATCCACTTCTCGAAAGCTGCCGTCATTGGTCAGGAGGTCCCGGACGGTTCCCACACTGTCTTCGTAGATTCGCTCGTACGTAAACAGGCCCGATCGACGTGTCGCACGATACAGGTCACCGCGAAAGCCGAACTCTGTGGCCGCATTTTCGAGACTATCGGCGCCGTGGGCCACGAAGGCCCGATCCAGAATCTGCCTTGCCGGGTCGGGTTGGGTGCACGAACCGACCAGGAAGAACAGGAATGCTATTGTTGCTACTCTGTTGATGTTTAACAACATACGACCGGTACTGGGATCAGGCGTGGTGTCGTGCCGATTAACGTTTCATGTTGTTCTTCTCCACCTGTCGCCGACGAACATGTTCCGCCGGGCAAATCGCCATTTCGATTCCGACGGGCCGCCGCCCGGCCCGGCGTCGTACACGTCATCAGCGGTCGAATCCTCGGAGACTTGCCGGGCCAGCCCCGGAATACGCGTCTTCGCGTGGTGAACACGGGTCGGGGTCAGCGACTGTGGCGGAAGCCGTGGGGACTGTGCCCGGCGACAGCGTGTACATATTCGGTGAGTCAGGACATTGTGGCGGCCCTGGAATCCATCCCTTCTCATAAGTCTGTGGGCCCGAATCAATTCTCCAGATGCAAGCCGACCGAGCCGCGTGCAGATTTGTTTGGTGAGCCGGTCGAAAAGGCGGAACAGGCGGCCGACGTCTAGGTACTGAACGTTCTCGATCACGACGCCCCGCATATTGTCCAGAAGCGCTCAATGACCCACCTGCGGCTACCCTGTCAGTCACCCAATTGTGCAGGATAGTTTCAGTCGAGGAATCCCATTATGATCGCCGATCCCGGAGGCGTACGAAGTCGAGTGTGTTTGACAACTAGTTAATCGTATCTGACAAAAACAAAAGTGGAGTCGAAACGTGACTAAGGCTGACATTGTTGATCGAATTGCAGACGGAACCGGCCTCACCAAGACAGAGACTGAAGCTGTGATTAACGGCTTCATGACTATTGTTAAGTCTGCTCTTACTGAGGGTGAGTCTGTCTATTTGAGAGGATTCGGAACGTTCAAGGCCCAGAAGCGGGCCGCTCGGACAGCGCGCAATCCGCGGACGAACCAGGAGGTTCGTGTGAGTGAGAGGGTTCTCCCCGTCTTCAAGGCGTCGCAAGAATTTCGCGACGCCGTTGAGTCACGACTCGACCCACAGGATATTGAATAGTCTACCTAATCCCGGTAAAGGGGTCTCGATGTCAAAGGAGCGGAATGTTTGCCTCCATTGCGGAGCGAAGCAGAAAACCTCGGCGCAGGTGTGTGACCTGTGTGGATCATCACTGAGCGGCGAGTTCGTCGAAGCGGAAGCTGATGGCGCCGAGTTTATCGATGATTTGGCGTCGCTTTCAGCGATGGAGGAGCTGGAGCAACACGACCCTGAGGAGTCGTCGTCGGATTCCCTCGAGAGGGGCGGATTCTGTACGAGCTGTGGAGCATCTTACCCTGTCGGTTCCAGGTTTTGCGGGTCGTGCGGACGGAAGATCGGGATGACCGATTCCGCCGGTGACGCGACAACCCCGGCAGAGTCGGTGGCACCTGTTTCGAAATCGATCCCGACTCCCGATAAACCGTTGGCGAAGCGCGCGGCAACCGACAAGGAACTGGGGCGGCAGGTGCTGCTCGTGGTCGGGGCGGCTGTGATTCTCATCATCGCTCTGTTCGTCATTACCGTTGTGAGCAGGGATCAGGACGGGTCCGTGCCACCACCGTCGGGACCGTCGGCGTCACCCCTCGTGCTCGGGCCGCTCCCCCCCGAGGTTCAGGGAACCGTACAGTCCCTTCGGGATCAGATTGACACGCTTACGGGGGAGGCCAAGACGTTGAAGAGACGAGAGCTGGCCGACTTCCTGATTTCCCATGGTCGGTGGGATCTCGCTGGAGAGGTTCAAGAGGAGATCGCTGCCGTGACCGGCGCCGAATCCGACTGGGTCCGGACCGGCAATCTGTACTACGACTGGATGGAGAGCGTTGGAGACGAGGCGAAGGCTGGGTTCGCACAACGCGCGATCGCTGCGTATCAAGAAGCGCTGCAGATCAACCCCGACAACCTCGACGTACGGACAGATATGGCGATCGCCTATATGTTTGATCCGGAGAACTCGGTTCAGGCCATTGCTCAGACCAACATGGTCCTCGAGCAAGACTCGCTTCACGTACAGGCGAATTTCAACCGTGGGATCATGTTGCTTCGCATCAACCGGTTCGAAGAAGCGATCAGTCAGTTCAATACGGTGAAGAGAGTCGTGGGCGATCCCGCTAATCCTATCTATCAGCGAGCGGAGTCTGCACTCGAAGCGCTGCGTCAGGTCAGTCCTTAGCGCGCCGTAGACAGCCGCGCGGTGATCAGGACGAGAGGTCTTCCGACCGTACCGCATTGCAGTCTGCTCGCATGGAAGATGTCCGCCCGACCACGACCTCCGATGATGGGTGCCGCCCGGCGTCGACTGGCATCCGATGACGTTCCGTATATTCTGACTCACCCCTGGATTCCGTCATGAACATCTCTTTCTCAGAGTCGGAGCTTGAGCAGATTCGCAAGGCAGTGGGAGCTGCAGAGCAGCAGACCTCCGGTGAAATCGTACCGTACGTCGTTGATCGTTGCGGCGGATATGAGGTAGCTATCTGGAGGGGAGCCGGTCTGCTGGCCGTTGCGTTGCTGACTGCGAGTCTGGTGTTCCTGCAGTTCTACGAGGGATGGGGTTTCGCCTGGTTGCACTCGCCGTGGGGTCCGGCGCTCGTCATGTTGGCCGGTGCGGCGGTTGGCGCACTAATGGTGGCCACGATACCGGCGCTCAGGCGCTACTTCGCCGGTCCATCACGTCTTGCCCGCACTGTCCATCATCGTGCGATGCGGGCCTTTGTCGAAGAGGAGGTATTCAAGACGCAAGACCGCACAGGCATTCTGCTGTTCATCTCTCTTTTTGAGCACCGGATTGAGGTCCTTGGTGACGAGGGAATAAACAGGGCGGTATCGACGGACGACTGGGTCGACGTCGTTCAGACAGTGCAGAACGGCATTGCCAGCGGACGCATTGCCGAGGGCATCGTCGACGCGATCGGAAAATGCGGCGCCCTTCTGAATTCTCACGGTGTTGATATCCGTCCGGACGATACCGACGAACTCTCGAATCGTTTACGATTCGGTTCGGATGAGTAGTCTCGGGAGTCAGCGGGCTCGCGTGATCGGCGTTGTAGCGCTGCTGGCGCTCACAGGGTCATTCCTCACCGGGCCGATCTACGCTCAGCCCGTGGTCCCGCCATTGTCCGGGCGGGTCGTCGACACGGCCGGTGTCCTGCGGCCGGAGATCGAGCAGGAAATCACGGGGCTTCTGCGTGATCAGGAGAGTCAGACGGGCAACCAGGTTGCCGTGCTCATTGTCCCGTCGCTCGGCGGGTACTCGGTAGAGGAGTACGCTCTGGCTGTGGCCCGTACCTGGCAACTTGGTACAGCTGAGAACGACAATGGAGTACTGCTGCTCCTTGCGATCAACGATCGGGAGATGCGTATCGAAGTAGGATACGGTTTGGAAGGCGTGCTACCGGATGTGACAGCAAGTCGGATACTTCGCAACGAGATTCGTCCGCACCTGCGCAGGGAGGATTATGACGCTGGAGTAAGGTCCGGAATCGCCGCTATTCTGTCTGCGATCGACGGGTCGTACGAGCCATCGGAATCGGCAGGGGACAGACCGCCATTCTGGTTCGGACTGGTATTCATGATCATCCCGTCTTTCTTTGCGTTCATGGGTGTCGTCAGCACCGGATGCTTTCGCTGGTTTCTCTTCATGTTCCTGATGCCCTTCTTCTGGGTTGCTGGTATGTCGATGACGGGCAGCGACCTTGGAGGCGTCGTGTTCGTGTGCATCTACGCGATCGTGTATATCGTTGCGTCGAACCATCCGAAGGTCAAAGAACTCCGGAAGACCATGAAGGAGAAGGGGTCCGTCCGAGTAGGCCCGATGGTGATCGGCGGCGGGGGTTCCAGCGGATCATTTGGAGGTTTCTCGGGAGGCGGAGGCTTCAGTGGTGGAGGTGGATCCTTCGGTGGAGGCGGTTCATCGGGAAGTTGGTAGGGTGAGACGACCTGTAACAGAGAAGACTGACCTCGACCGGGTCGAGTCGCACACCCCGCGAGCCCTGGCATTGTCATCTCCGTTACGCTCGTGCGGTTGTATGACCACATGCGCGCACAGAGTATTGTCAATCGGCCAACAGGCGTGAGTTCGAGCTGTGTCGTAGACGCAGGTGGTGCTATCAGGCTCCTCGGGCCGCACAAATCAAGACGCCACCGCAGTCGAGCGCGAAACTACAACAGGCCAAGCTCCAGGCGTGCTTCCTCAGACATCATCTCCATGGTATACGGCGGATCGAATGTGAGAATGACCCGAACGTCAGTCACTCCCTCGAGTCTGCGAATCCGGGTCTCCACCTCGGCGGGGAGGATGTCCGCCACAGGGCAATTGGGAGCCGTCAGTGTCATTCGAACGAGGACACTGTTGTCCGGGTTGACGGTCGTCTCGTATATCAAGCCCAGGTCGTAGATATTGACCGGGATTTCCGGATCATAAATGGTCCGCATGACCTCTACGACGTCCGCTTCCTGAACAGGGGCCGGCGCTCCGGACTCATTCAAGTGTTCACTACCAGAATCAATCATTGGAAAGAAGCTGAGTTGCGTAGTCCTTGATTCGATTGACCATCGACGCCAGACCATTCTTGCGGGTCGACGAAAGATGCTCGTTCATACCAATCTCTTCCAAAAAATCCATACTGGCGCCGGCGATGGCGGCCGGCGTCTGACCGTCAAAAACCTTCACCAGCAACGCGACCAGCCCCCGGGTGATGATGGCATCGCTATCAGCCGCAAAGAAAACGAGGCCGTCTCGAACTTCAGGTCTGAGCCATACCTGCGATTGGCATCCACGGACCCTGTACTCGTCCGTCTTGTGCTCTTCGTCGATTGGCGTGAGCGCTCCTCCGAGTTCAATCAGGTATTCGTACCGTCCGATCCAGTCATCAAACAGGGCGAAATCCGACACAATGGTTTCCGCGCGCTGCTCGATCGTCATCCCTTCACTCATTGGCCGAACACCTCTTGGACCCGGCGAATGCCCCTGACGAGCGTGTCGACCTCTTCCATCGTGTTGTAGAACGCGAACGAAGCGCGGACTGTCCCCGGTATTTCAAATCGCTCCATCAGTGGCTGCGTGCAGTGATGGCCCGTCCGAACGGCGATTCCAAGCTTGTCCAGCACCGAGCCTGCATCGTACGGGTGGACACCGTTGATCAGGAAGGATACGACGGGTGACTTGTCCTCGGTCGTTCCGATGATGCGAACGCCGTCGACGTTACCGATCTGCTGCATCGCGTATCGAGCAAGCTCGGCCTCGTAAATGTTGATCGTCTCCGGCCCGACACTTTCCAGATACTCTACAGCTGCACCGAGTCCGATTACCCCTGCGATATTGGGCGTGCCGGCTTCGAGTCGATGCGGCAGATCGTCGTACGTAGTGCCCGTAAATGAAACGTGGTCGATCATGTCACCGCCGCCCTGGTAGGGCGGAAGGCTCTCGAGCGCCTCCAGCTTTCCGTACAGAACGCCGATGCCGGTGGGTCCGAACATCTTGTGTCCGGAAAAGCACAGGAAGTCACAGTCAAGTTGTTGAACATCAACCGGGCCGTGTGGCAGGGCCTGTGCCGCATCAATGAGAACAGGAATGCTCAACCGGTGGGCTGCGTCAACAAGTCGCCGAACGGGATTGCGGGTTCCGAGCGCATTGGACGTGTGGCACAGCGCAACGATTCTGGTTCGATCGTTCAGAAGCTGCTCGTATTGCTCAACAACGAGTTCGCCGCTCTCGGACACCGGCACGACCTGCAACCGGGCGCCGGTCCGCTCACAGACCATCTGCCATGGAACGATGTTCGAGTGATGCTCCATGACCGACACGACAATCTCGTCGCCCGGGGCCAGCCGCTGACCAAGACCCGCTGCCACGACATTGATGCTTTCGGTGGTCCCGCTCGTGAAAATGATCTCTCGAGAATCACGAGCCTTGATGTACTTCCGGATAGTCTCTCGGGCCCCCTCGTACGCGTCTGTCGCGAGCTGGCTCAGGCGGTGCACGCCACGGTGCACGTTGCTGTTTTCGGACTCATAGAATTGGACGATTCGATCCACGACGACCTTTGGCTTGTGAGTCGTAGCGGCATTGTCCAGGTAGACCAGTGGCTGGTCGTTCACTCGTGTCCGAAGCGCCGGGAAGTCGTTCCGGATGGCCGCGATATCGAGTGGCGGCTTGCCTGTCTGTGTGATTGCTTCCATTAATCGGAAGGAGGTCAGGAGGAGGGGTCGCGATCACCGCCCATATGATGCTGGACCAGGAGATCGACGTGATTCCGAAGCGGAGCGAGGCGCACGCTTTCCAGCACATCTCTCACAAATGCGAGCAAAAGCAACCGCCTCGCCCGGTCCGGCGAAAGGCCCCGCGATCGAAGGTAGAACATCGCTTCGTCGTCGAGCCGTCCGGTTGTCGCGCCGTGGCTGCACTTCACATCATCGGCATAGATCTCCAATTCAGGCTTCGCATTCATGCTTGCCCGGTCGCTCAGGACAATGGTCTTATTGGATTGATACGCGTTGGTCTTCTGCGCATCTCGTCTGACGAGAACGCGGCCGTTGAATACGCCTTTCGACTCACCGTCCAGAACTCCTTTGTAGAGTTCATTGCTATAGCAATTGGGTCTCGCATGATCTACGAGCGTGTGGTTGTCAATGTGAAGGTCGGCATTTCCAAGGAAGAGCCCGAAGAGGTGCGACTCGCAGTGCTCACCGTCGGGGTGCATGACAACGTTGTTCCGAATCATGTCTCCGGACAAAGTGATCGTCGTGCAAGAGGCATGACTCGACTCCTGCTGATAGAAGTTTGCGTTGTTGACCGCGGAGGCGGTCTCGCCGCCGTCCTGCAATCGGAAGTAGTCGAGTCGTCCACGGGCTCCGACAAAAGCCTCAACCACCGAGTTCAGGAATATGCTTCCCGTGCCAACGGTGTGTTGGGTCTCGATCACGTCCAGTTCCGCTCCATCTTCCACCACGACAAGAAGTCGAGGTTGGATGAACTGATCCTCACCCACCGCAATGTTTAGAATATGGATGGGTTTCCCGGCCGTTTTTCCGCGTGGGACGTGCAGGGCCAGACCTTCACCGAGAAAGGCCGTGTTGAGGGCTATAAAGCCATCGTGCATTGCATCAGCGTAGCGGCCCAGATGTTCGCCGAACACGCCGCCGTCTGCCGCATCCTGCAAGCTTGCCACCGTCACGTGTTCCGGAGCACTGGTCGAGAGCGCCTTCACAAAGCAGCCATTGATCAGGACCAACCGACAGGCGTTAAGTCCTTCAATGGCGAATGACGCCAGGTCCTCGTGAGTCAGATTCGTCTGCGGCGTGTGCGGGCTGATCTGAAAACCGCGTCCGAGTTTCTTGCGGACGTTCGTGTACTTCCACGCCTCGCTCTTCGTCGCGGGAAAACCGGACTTCACAAAGTTGGCGAATGCCACATCTCTGAATCCGGAGAGCGCACTCTCAGATTCGTTCGTCCGGGTCTCGGCGAAGAGCTCGAAGGCCTCGACGAACCTGTTCTCAAGCGCGTCTTTCGTAGGGACGGCGTCAACAGCTATCATCACATCTACATCCATGATTTCCGCTTCCACGAGCTCAGGCCGGTGTTGGCTCAACTGACTTCTCCCTGACCCAGTCGTAGCCTTCTTCTTCAAGACGAAGAGCAAGCTCCTTGTTGCCCGACTTTACGATGCGTCCATCGACCAGCACGTGAACGAAGTCCGGGACGATGAAGTTGAGCAAGCGCTGGTAATGTGTAATCACAAGAAACGAACGGTCCGGTGACCGGAGTTCGTTGACACCGTTCGCCACGATCTTGAGGGCGTCGATATCCAGGCCGGAATCCGTCTCGTCGAGAATGGCGAATTGTGGATCCAGCATCGCGAGCTGGAAGATCTCGTTGCGCTTCTTTTCACCACCTGAGAAGCCTTCGTTGACCGACCTCTTCTTGAGATCCGGATTCAACTCGACCAGAGCCGCCTTCTCTCTCATCCTCTTCAGCAGGTCGACGGCAGACATCGGAGGCTTGCCCTGGTGAGCACGCACAGAATTGACGGCTTCTTTCAGGAAGTTCGCCATGCTGACTCCCGGGAGCTCAACCGGATACTGGAACGCCAGAAATATTCCTTCCCGAGCGCGCTCGTCAGGATCCATCTCCATGAGATCGTCGCCGTTGTAACTGACGGTTCCGCCAGTGACTTCGAATTCCTCACGTCCGGCGAGTACGGATGCCAACGTGCTCTTGCCGGAGCCATTCGGTCCCATGATGGCGTGCACTTCTCCCTTGCCAATCGAAAGGTCAATTCCCTTCAGGATTTCGGTCCCTTCAATACCGGCTCGGAGCCCCTTGATCTCAAGCATGTTACTCATTGGTGATTGACTGTCGTAGTTCACTATCCGACGCTGCCTTCCAGTTCGATGGCCAGCAGCTTCTGCGCCTCCACGGCGAACTCCATCGGGAGTTCGGCGAGTATCTCTCTACAAAAGCCGTTAACGATCAGCTTGATAGCTTCCGCCTCTCCGATTCCGCGTTGATTGCAATAGAAAATCTGATCCTCGCCGACTTTGGATGTCGTTGCCTCATGCTCAACCTGGGCGGAAGGATTGTTTATTTCGATATATGGAAATGTATGTGCGCCGCATTTGTCTCCGAGCAGGAGTGAGTCACACTGCGAGAAGTTGCGGGCGTTCTCGGCGTTACTGCTAATCCGAACCAGTCCGCGATAGCTGTTGTTGCTGACACCCCCCGAAATCCCCTTCGAGATGATCGTGCTGCTGGTATTCTTGCCGAGGTGGATCATCTTGGTCCCCGTGTCGGCTTGCTGATGCCCTTTGGTGAAGGCGACGGAGTAGAACTCGCCAACCGAGTTATCTCCCTTCAGGATGACACTGGGATACTTCCATGTGATGGCGCTTCCCGTCTCCAGCTGCGTCCACGAAATTTTGGCGTTCCTTCCCGAGCAGATGCCCCGCTTGGTGACGAAGTTAAATATGCCTCCCTTGCCGGACGCATCACCCGGGTACCAGTTCTGAATCGTGCTGTACTTGACCTCGGCGTCTTCCATTGCGATGATCTCAACAACCGCGGCGTGCAGTTGGTTTTCGTCGCGCATCGGCGCCGTGCATCCTTCCAGGTAACTTACGTAGCTACCCTTGTCGGCGATGATCAGCGTACGCTCAAACTGCCCCGTGCCCGCTTCGTTGATGCGGAAGTAGGTGCTCAGTTCCATCGGGCATCGGACGCCGGGGGGGATGTAACAAAAAGAGCCGTCGCTGAAGACTGCTGAGTTCAGCGAAGCATAGAAGTTGTCGGTGTAGGGGACTACCGAGCCCATGTACTTCTGAACAAGTTCCGGATGGTTTGCCACGGCCTCTCCGAATGAGCAGAAGATGATGCCGAGTTCGGCCAGTTCCTCTTTGAATGTGGTTGCGACAGAGACGCTGTCCATGACAATGTCGACGGCGACACCGGCCAGCTTCTTCTGCTCCGTCAACGAGATACCCAGGCGCTCAAACGTCCGAAGAAGTTCGGGGTCCACTTCATCCAGGCTGTTGTACTTGGGCTTCTTGTCGGGTGCCGCGTAGTAGATAATGTCCTGGAAGTCCACGTCCGGGTACTTGAGATGGGCCCAGCGCGGATAGGCCTTCTTCTCTGCAAGCTGGGTCCAGTGCTCGTAGGCCCGTAGTCTCCAATCAAGGAGCCACTTCGGCTCCTCTTTCTTGGCGGAAATGAATCGAATAGTGTCTTCCGAAAGACCTCGCGGGGCGTTGTCCGACTCGATGTCAGTTACGAATCCGTACTCGTACTCGCTGTCCTCGACTGTCTTCAGGTAATCTGTTTCGCTCGTACTCATTATCGCTCTATGGCTGCTCGACAGGCCCTCGGGGCAATGCCCGTTCTTATTTAGACTGAATCTACGTTAAGCTATTCAAGTTGATTCGACCGAAGCGTGAAGATTCTGGATTTTTGACCCCGCGAGCGCCGCGCGGCGGCATGCAAGCTCCCGTCAGGGCGTATTCTTTTCGAGCGGGCTTATCGTTGAGGAATCGTCGGTTGATCTGTCCAGTTCGATAGCCGTAACGCAAGGCAACACGTCGGTTTCGCCGAAACCCCGCTGGCTCTCTGACGTTCAGAAGCCCCCACAAACGATCGCCGCAACAACTCGAAGCACGACACGCGATGGACATCAAGATTACGGATCGGGCGCTGTCTCACCTGCAGTCCGTTGCCAGCAAAGAGGGGGTTGACCTGGCATCGTCAATGCTTCGAGTCGCGGTGGTTCCGGGTGGCTGTTCGGGCCTCACCTACGACCTGGGGTGGGACACAACTCGAAAGCCCGACGACGAGACGACCGTTTTCGGCGGTATCACCGTGGTTCTGGACAAAAAGAGTCGGCTGTACGTTGATGGCTCCGAACTGGATTTTTCGGATGGTCTGGAGGGAGCAGGGTTTCACTTCCAGAATCCTCAGGCGGCACGAACGTGTGCATGCGGCGAGAGCTTCGGGCTGTAGGGCTGACCCGTCACGGCTGGCGCGTCCAGGTCAGTCGATCGCTTTCGACAATTCCGTATGTATCGCAGAAGCCGGCAGGCAGCTCGAGTACGTATTGCGAGGGAATATCTGACTCCACACTCTCCGGAGAAAGAGGCCTCGTATATCGGTGGATGTAGACGATCTCCTTGCTCGAGTTCACGAACAGGATATCGAGCGCGATCGGAGTATTTGCCATCCAGAAACTCTGCAGGCGCTCAAACGGAAAGATGAAGAGCATGCCGCTCTTTTCGGGGAACGACGAACGCTGCATCATCCCGCGCATTCTCGACGAGTCGTTGTCGGCGATCTCAATGTCGATGGTTAGCAGTGGTTTTCCGTCACGCAGGAAGTCCAGGGTTCCGTGTTTTGAAAACGGGATATCAGCTTCTGGCGGTACATCGGGCTTCGGGCCCGATCCACGGGTGCATGCGGACACAGTTACGGCCGAGAGTATTACCAGTGCGGCGAATGTCGTTCGTCGAATCATCCTGCCTCCGATCGTTTCCATTGAATACGCGTCGACTCATCGATCCCGTGGCTGTCCACGAATCCGGCTCTCAGCTCGAGCACGAACTGCGCGGGCCGCGACGACGTGATCGTCTCTTCTGACAGGGGAGTCGTCCTGCGTGCGATGTTTACAATACTGGAGTCCGCGGCAATGAAGATGATATCAAGCGGCAACGGCGTGCTCTTCATCCAGAAGCTTTGTTCAATCTCGCGGTCATAAACGAACAGCATGCCGCCTTTCGATGGCAAGGATCGCCGGCCCATCAAGCCGGTCATCTGCTCCTCTTTCGACTCGGCCAGCTCGATCGCAATGCGCAGGAAGGGGGTGCCATCCTGCCGGAGAAAGTCCAGCGTGCCTTCCACCTGGAATTGAGGCTCCTTCATGACGGATTTGCTATCGGACTGGCAGCCGAAGTTCACTGAGATCGCGAATGCCATTAACGCGGCGACGATTGCCGATCGGCTGCAGGACGCGAGTAGGTTCATCCGAGCATCAGTTTCGTCGTCACCATATCGGCGAAGATCATTCCCTCATCCGTTAGTCGCACGAGGTCGCGACGAATCGGGTGAATCAATCCCTCGGATTCCAGCCATGCCAGATCTTCAACCCGCTCGTCGTAAAGATCAATACCATATTGGTCTTCAAGATGATCCAGATCCAGACCTTCGGATGTGCGCAGCCGCAACATGATATACTCGTTGGCGAGCGTATCGAGGTCCAGTTCTTCACTGGTACTGACGGGACGATGTCGGCCTTCGAGCAGTCCCTGATAGCGGCGTACGTTGCGAATATTGTCCCATCGCAATGCGGGAAGGCCCTTCCACCAGAAGGAAAACGCGGAAGGACCGAAGCCCAGGTAGTTGCGGTGGTCCCAGTAGAGCTGGTTATGTATCGCCCGGCTGCCGGGCAGTGCGAAGCTGGACACCTCGTAGTGCTCATAGCCCGCGTCGCGAAGGAATGACATGGTGAATCGGAAACGATCGGCGACTACTTCATCCAGTTCAGGCGTCACGTTTCCGAGTTGCACCTGTTTATGCAATACCGTCTTCTCTTCGATCGTGAGCGAGTAGGTAGAGACGTGAGGTATCCCCAAACGGATCGTCTTCTCCAGGTTGGCCGCCCAGTATTCTTCCGGCTGGTTCGGAAGGCCGAAGATCAGATCGATGGAGAAGTTGTCGAATCCGGCCCGGCGTACGCCTTCGACGACGGCATGGGCGTCTTCGGAATTGTGGCTTCGATTCATGAACTCCAGATCGGACTGGAAGAAAGACTGAACTCCGATGCTCAGTCGATTTACGCCGACGCTCCGGAGATCGCGCAGGTACTGTTCGTCGAAATCTTCCGGGTTAAGTTCAAGCGTGACCTCCGTTACTGACGACGTGTCGAACAGCTCGTGGATCGTGGCGATGACCCCGGAGAGTTCACTTGCAGATAACACCGATGGAGTACCGCCGCCTATGTAGATCGTATCGATGGGTTCGAGAGAAGAGTAGTGGAGGGCGACGTGCCGCATCTCCAACTCGAGTGCCTTCAGGTAGGGTCCGTACGACTTTGTTGTCGTGACAAAATAAAAGTCACAGTAGACGCACCGCTGAGAACAAAACGGAACGTGCACGTAGATACCAGCCATGCGCTACGCTGTAGATGATTACCGGCGGTGTCGATGATCGGTCGGAGACGCCGTCAGAAGATGATCCCGAATCGTAGGGGAATCGTTAACTGGATATCGTTGTTCTCGATGACGATCGCCGGATCAATTTCGTAGTAGACCGAGGTCTCGCCGATCAGTTCGGCGCGACCGATGCCGAAGTGGACGAAGGGTCCCCCTTCGGCAGATGACGTAGTGATGTAAGCGCCCACTCCGGCCATGACGTAGGGCGCGCGATCCGAACCCGGAAGTGTAACGATAAGCGATACCTGCGGATCGAACGCATATTGCGCGTCATCACGGCCACGGAAAATGAAACCCGTGACGCCGACATCGCCGGCAACCGAGAGGTTACCGTTGAGAGGCAACGCTACGCGACCCCGGACGCCCAGGCCGACACCGTCCGTCGTGGAGCCAAGAAGCGAAAACCCGAAACCGTAACGGGGATTCATACTCTGCCCGCTCGCTGATCGGGGAAAGATGGCTGCAAGCAGGAGCAGGACGAAGAGGCAAGACATTATGCGGTCTGCCGTCTCCAGAGCCGGGATTCTCATGGGAGGCGAATTCAGTGGAATCGGTGGGAGCCGTAAAGATAAGGCATTATCCTGATCCAGAGGATTCATTCCTCGCGATAAACATCGAGCTCAGGGGCATCCACGAAAAATTTGCTTCGAGGGGTGTCCGCATTTTGTAATTTTGACCGTCGAAAAGGGTTAGCGCCCGCGGGTACTGGTCGCAGGGCCGGCCGGCGTGCGTTACCCTTCCGGCGACCGGACTCGACCCGGTCGTGCTTCCATCTGGCCGAACAATAGATCATCATGCGATTCTGCGTCTGCATCAAGCAGGTCCCGGACGTCGATGCTCCCGTTCATACCGGGCGCATGGTTCTGAATGCATACGACGCGTCCGCTGTCGAAGAGGCGCTCGTACTCAAAGAAGCTCACGGCGGATCTGTCGATCTCGTACTTGTGGGTCCATCCGGAGCGGCCGAGACCATTCGGAAGGCTCTGGCGATGGGAGCAGACGAAGCTTCACACATCGTAACGGACGACGGCCTGGCTCGCGACTCCTTTGCGATCGCCACGATCTTGCATGCGTTCTTTCGCGACAGGCCGTACGACGTAATAGCGTGCGGGAAGCAGTCCCAGGACTCGGATGCGGGACTCACCGGATCGATGCTTGCGACGATGCTGGATATCGCCTATGTGTCGAACGCGGTCGGTCTTGCGGCTGACGGGCAAGAGGTGGTTGTCACCCGCCAGGGAGACGTCGGCCAGGAAGTCATCGCACTCCGCCCGCCGTGTCTGGTTACGTGCTCCAACGACATGAACAACCCGCGCATTCCGTCGCTCCGCGGTATCATGGCTGCGAAGAAGAAGGATATCGCCGTGATCAGCCTGACAGATCTGGGAGTCGACCAGGCCGCCTCTCGGACGGAAGTGCTCGCGATTGAGGACATTCCGGATCGCGAACCGGGAATCTTAATCGAGGGTACACCCGACGAGGTTGTGCCCGATCTTGTTGGCAGATTGCAGAACGAGGCAAAAGTCATCTAGCGACGGTGGTCCGTATGGAGAAAGTTCTCTGCTACATAGCCGTTCAGGATGGCAAGGTGAAGCGGTCAGCGCTCGAGGTCCTTTCACGATTTCGCGAACTGGCGGTCGCTCACGACTTTGGTCTCGAGGCAGTTCTTCTGGGTCCCGATGCTGATGACCACGTTGCGACGGTCGCCGCATACGGTCCCGGCAAGATTCTCACCGTCAAGGAAGACTCACTTGTTCGCCACTCGAACCAGCTATATGTCGAGGCTCTTGTACGGGCTATTGATGTGTCGGGTGCAGGAACGCTTGCGATGGCGTCGACCGAGGGCGCAAAGGATGTGCTCGGCGCCCTTGGTGTAAGGCTGTCCGCCTCGGTGCTTCCCGACGTTTCGTCGGTCGACGTAGTGGATGGGGCGTGGGAAGTCACTCGGCCTGTGATGGCCGCAAAGCGATTGGCTCGGACTCGGGCTCTGACGACCCCGTCGATCATATCGGTCCGATCGGGTGCCTATTCTGCGTCGGAGTCAGCGGCGGACGTTGAAGTTGTCGACGTGCCGCTAGAGGTATCGGAGGATTCTCTTCGAATGACAATCCGGGAAGTACTGGGCGCCGTAACGGGAGAGATCGACCTGTCGGAGGCCGGGGTTGTCGTGGCCGCAGGTCGAGGTGTGAAGGACGAGGAGGGCACACGGCTGGTGCGTGAGCTGGCCTCTGTCCTGGGGGGTGCGGTAGGAGCGACACGGGCCGTGGTGGAGTCCAACCTTTTCCCCGCTACTGCGCAGATCGGTCAGACCGGGAAGGTTGTTTCGCCCGAGCTGTACTTCGCCGTCGGGATATCCGGTGCGATCCAGCACGTAGCCGGCATGTCCAATAGTCGTGTCATCGTTGCCATCAACAAAGACGCGGACGCTCCCATCTTCAGATATTCGTCCTACGGCGTCGTCGGTGATCTCTACAAGATCTTGCCACTCCTGATCGACCAGTTGCGCACGGTGCAAACACGCTAGCCACCTCTCCGATGGACGAACGGTTCGACTGTATCATCGTCGGGGGCGGTATCGCCGGACTGAGCGCCGCGATGATACTGGCTCGCGCGAATCGCAAATTCCTCCTGATCGAGCGGGGAGAGTTCTGTGGAGCCAAGAACGTTTCCGGCGGCGTACTCTGGGGAGCAGACCTGCAGCGTCTGGTTCCTGAATACTGGGAGCAGGAGGCCGGCTACGAGCGCGTCGTAGGCCATCGCCGACTCACGTTCATGGATGAGCAGTCGGCCTTCAGCCTTGATTTCAAATCGGACCACTTCAATCAGCCGCCCTTTGCCGGAGTTACTGTGCTGCGAGCCCGGTTCGACGAATGGCTGGCGAGTCGCGTTCAGGAAGCCATCGATCAGAGCACAGCCGCCGATGAGTCTCTGCTTGCCACGAACGTGCTCGTGGATTCACTGCTGATGGAGGATGGACGCGTGACGGGGATTCGAGCCGGCGAGGAGGAGTTCTTCTCGGATGTCGTCATTCTCGCCGAGGGTGTCAACAACCTGCTCACGCGGCAGGCGGGCCTCCAACCGGCCTACGTCCCCGCCGATCATGTGGCTGTGGGCGTCAAAGAGGTCATCGGTCTGGATCAAAAAGTTCTGGAGGACCGCTTTCAGCTTCGCGACGGCCTGGGACTCACAAACGAATTCGTCGGATATGCGACGCGGGGTGTCGAGGGCGGTGGCTTCCTGTACACGAATCGAGAGTCGCTATCGGTCGGCCTGGTGCTGGGGATGAAGGATCTCGGAGAGAAGAAGCTGAAGCCCTATGACATCCTCAACGATTTCAAAGCGCACCCGGCGATAGCAGACATGCTGGCCGGTGGGGAAGTCCTCGAGTACTCCGCCCATGTGGTGTCGACGGGTGACCTGGCTGGCGTACCGGACAAGCTCTATGGAGATGGGGTGCTCGTTGCGGGTGAGGCGGCACATTTGCTGCTCAATGCCGGCCGCGCCATCCAGGGGATGGATTATGCGATGCGCTCGGGTATCCTTGCAGCCGAGGCCGTAGTCGAGAGCACCGACTCGAAAGACTTCAGTCGCGGCGCTCTTGCGCGATATCAGGAGCGTCTCGAGGAGAGTTACGTAATTAAGGATATGCGGGCATTCCAGGGTGCCGTGCATCTGCTTCACGATCCGGTGATGGGCCGCACCTTACCTTCCGTGATCTGCGACTTTGGCCGTTCGTACTTCACGGTGGAGAGTAAGCCAACCCGTAAGACTGCGGACATGCTGAAGCAATCAGTGCGAACACACTCGTCTATGTGGGAGATGATGAAACTGGCTTTGCGAGCCGCGCGGAATCTATGAGTAACCTTTCAATCTCCGAACGTCTGGGAAAGGTGGCCTATCGAAACCAGGGCCGCTCTGATGCCCGTGCGCATATCCTCGTCGATACGGCCATCTGTAATTCAACCTGTCCACACCGGTGTACGACGTACGTTTGCCCGGCTAACTGTTATACGGAGGACGATCACGGCCATGTCCACTTTCAGTTCGAGGATTGCATCGAGTGCGGCACCTGCCTGTACGCGTGCGATCAGGGGGCTGTCACATGGAAGTATCCGGACCCCGAGGCTGGCAGGGGAGTAAACTGGAGCCTCGGTTGACAGGAGACTACAATGAGTGATTTGTTGGACAGGCTTCGCAAGGCCGCGCACTCGTCTGGCGACAAGGACGAGTCTGGGATTTTTGTCGCGGCCGGCAAGCAGGTCGTATGTCCACACTGTGGAAGTGATCGATTTGAAGAGGGACGAGTGCTCCTGAATTCGACCGTGTTGACACTTTTTGATCTGGACTGGGCCGATCGTAACGCGACGATTCTCAGTTGTCGGAAGTGCAGCCGAATCGAGTGGTTTGCCCGTCGCCCCGATCGACAGTAACGCTGCCGGTCCAACTACCCTGAAGGTTTTATTCACGCTGGTGGATTGTAATGCCCAAGAATACGTTCAATACGGACGATGCATTTCTCTTCGAAGAATTGCTGAGCGAGGAAGACAGGCTCATTATGGAGTCGGCTCGCGAATATGCGCAGACCCAACTCGAGCCTCGCGCGCTGGAGGGAAACCAGGACGAGGTGTTTCACCCCGAAATCCCGCGAGAGATGGGTGAGCTGGGTCTTTTCGGGTCAACCATCCCGGAGGAGTATGGCGGCGCCGGTGTCAGCTACACCGCCTATGGTTTGATCGCCCGCGAGCTCGAGCGCGTTGACTCCGGATACCGCTCGTTTTGTTCGGTGCAGTCATCACTCGTGATGTTTCCGATCCATGCGTTCGGCACGGAGGAACTGAAGAAGCGGTTGCTGCCCGGACTGGCCACCGGCGAGTTGATCGGTTGCTTCGGGTTGACGGAGCCGGATCACGGTTCGGATCCAGGATCTATGACGACCTCTGCGACGCGAGTTGACGGGGGCTGGGTGCTTAGCGGTGCCAAGATGTGGATCACGAATTCAACCATCTCGGATGTTGCGATTGTCTGGGCGAAAGCGCGTGAGAGTCGCGACGCCGAACCCGTCATTCGAGGCTTCGTCCTCGAAAAAGGTATGGACGGATGGACGGCGCCCAAGACGCACAACAAGATGTCGCTTCGAGCCTCCATCACCGGCGAGATCGTCATGGAGGACTGCTTCGTTCCTGATGAAAATGTCTTCCCGGATGTTCGGGGTTTGAAAGGGCCGTTCGCCTGCCTCAACAATGCCAGATATGGTATCGTGTGGGGAGCCCTTGGCGCGGCTGAGGACTGTTATCATAGAGCTCGTGCCTACGTCGCCGAGCGAGAGCAGTTTGGGTATCCGTTGGCGGCTATGCAGCTGGTGCAAACCAAGCTCGCGAACATGCTGACGGAGATTACGCAAATGCAGTTGTTATCGTGGAGGCTGGGGAAGCTGAAGGACCAGGGACGAGCCACACCGGCGATGATCTCTCTAGCCAAGCGCAACAACTGCGGAACGGCGCTCGACATCAGCCGCGTCGCACGGGACATGCTCGGAGGCAACGGCATTACGGGTGAATACCGTGTTGTGCACCACATGATCAATCTCGAGAGCGTGAACACGTATGAAGGAACGTATGACATCCACGGACTGATTCTGGGTCGTGAGATTACCGGGATTCAGTCGTTTGTACCACGGGGCAACGACGTCGGAACCGGCACAAAGTCTTAGCACCGGCCGGTGGCGAGGGAAGGACTCGCGACTGTACCGAACCCGCTCGTAACATATACTGGCAGAACCGCGTAGCAATCGATCGGCCAGCAAGACACCAGGTATCATGGACGAAATTATTATTGTGGCAATTGTCTTTGGCTCCCTCCTGGGTATGCTGAAGCTGATACTAGACTTCGCCGCGTCCCGACGTGCACCGGCTGACCGGAGCATGACCGCCAGTGAGTTGACCGAAACCATTGACGAGGCTGTGGATCGATCCACGAGTGAGTTGCGGAGGCGCATCGAGAATCTCGAGGCGATTGCCGTAGACCAGCCGATCTCTTCGGAGCCCCGTCTGCTGGATGATCCCACCGGCGGCGAGGAGATTCAGACGGAGAGAGTGCGGCAGGGACAGCGGGCAAGATCCTGACGTGGTGGTCCGGGCCGAAGCAAAAAACGGCAACGAGAAGTCGTCAGAGCTACAGCCACAATCGATCCGACCGCCGCGGTGTTCAAGAGGCGGTGTCCGACATTTCGTCGCCCGATGCAATTCGTTGTTGGTGGCCGGCGGGCAGGGTGGGACGACGCACTGGTGATTCCGAGTGGCGGGGCCGTAGCGTTCGAAGCTTAGTTGACAACTCGACAGCGGGCCCGGCCGCGTCATCCGTCGACGGTCCCCCCGTGAGTTGAGGATGCGCGGCCGTGATCTCTCGTGTCGGCGACAGACGCTAAGGCTCTGAGAACAAACAAAGGGCGACCTGAATCAGGCCGCCCCTTGCTATATCTACCTAGGTCAGTGCTTGCGGAAGGTCAGGCCATCACCGCTCCCTTCTCCGCCTTGACGTCTTCTTCCTCGAGCGCTGCCTGAGCAGCAGCCAGCCGGGCGATCGGCACGCGGAAGGGCGAGCACGACACGTAATTCATGCCGACGTGGTAGCAGAATCTGACGGATGCCGGATCGCCACCATGCTCTCCACAGATGCCCACCTTCAGGTCCTTCCTGACGGAACGGCCAAGGCTGGTGCCCGTCTTGACCAGTTTGCCCACTCCTTCGAAATCGATCGTCTGGAACGGATCATATGGCAGGATCTTGCGGTCGACGTACTGCGGCAGAAACTTGCCGGCATCATCACGGCTATAGCCGAAGGTCATCTGCGTCAGGTCGTTCGTGCCAAACGAGAAGAACTCCGCCTCTTTTGCGATCTCATCCGCGGTAAGGGCGGCACGAGGGATTTCAATCATCGTACCGATCATGTACTCGACCCGACGGTTCTTCTCGGCGAAAACCTTCTCAGCCGTAGCCTTGATCACGTCACGCTGATCAGTGTACTCCTCGACCGTTCCGATGAGCGGTACCATGATTTCGGGAAGCACTGTTACGCCTTCCGCTGAGAGCTCGACGGCGGCCTCAAGAATGGCGCGCGCCTGCATCTCCGTGATCTCCGGATATGTTACGCCAAGTCGACAGCCACGGTGACCTAGCATGGGGTTGAGTTCGTCGAGAGCGTCGACCTTAGCCTTCACAGCGGCAGTTGTCAGACCCATGCTTTTCGCCATCGCTGCCTGATCGGCCTCTTCATGCGGAAGAAACTCGTGCAGCGGTGGATCCAGCAATCGGATGGTCACCGGATACCCGTCCATGGCGCGGAATATCCCGATAAAGTCCTCCTTCTGAAACGGAAGCAACTTGGCGAGGGCCGCTCTGCGCTCCGCCTCGGTCGATGCCATGATCATTTCGCGCATCTTCGAAATGCGGTCACCCTCGAAGAACATATGCTCGGTTCGAGTCAAGCCTATGCCAACGGCGCCGAGTTCGCGGGCACGCGCAGCGTCCGGCGGGGTGTCGGCGTTTGTGCGGACATTCATTGTCTGGAAATCCGAAACCCACGACATGAACGTTTCAAAATTTCCACCCATCTTGGGCGGCTCGAGCTCCTGCCGGCCAAGAACTACTTGTCCCGTCGATCCGTCGACGGCGATCCAGTCTCCTTCCTTCACGACTACCTTTCCGCTCCGAAACTCTCCTGCCTCGTAGTCGACTACGATATCGCCGCAGCCCGCTACACACGGCTTACCCCATCCACGCGCTACGACGGCGGCGTGACTGGTCATTCCGCCACGTGTCGTGAGGATGCCCTGAGCGGCGTCCATACCCCCGACGTCATCGGGGCTGGTCTCGATACGCACGAGGATGACCTGCTTGCCGACGGCCTTGGCCTCCTCGGCATGGTCCGCAGTAAATACCACCTGACCAACAGCGGCGCCCGGTGAGGCCGGCAGACCCTGCCCGATGATCTTATCCTTGAATGAGGTCGGATCTTTGAACTGCGGGTGCATCAACTGATCCAGGTGCCGCGGTTCGACAAGCTTGCCTACCGCTCTTCGCTTGTCGACGAGCCCTTCGGCTACCATGTCAACCGCGATCTTGACAGCGGCCGTGCCCGTGCGCTTTCCGGAACGGGTCTGCAGGATGTACAGCGTTCCTTCCTGGATCGTGAACTCGATGTCCTGCATATCCTGGTAATGCTCCTCGAGTTTGCGCGTCCACCGAAGCAACTCGTCGTACGGACCCGGCATCTCTTCTTTCAGCCGCGAGATATCCTCAGGCGTACGTATACCTGCAACGACATCCTCGCCCTGCGCATTGATGAGGTATTCTCCGTAGAGCTCTTCCTCGCCGGTCGACGGGTTTCTCGTAAAGCAGACGCCCGTACCACTGGTATCGCCCATATCGCCGAACACCATCGCCTGCACGTTCACCGCGGTTCCGATCAAGCCCCGGATGTGGTTGATACGCCGATACTTGATAGCGCGGGCCGAATTCCATGAGCCGAACACGGCATTGATTGACAGTCGAAGCTGCTCCCACGGATCGGTCGGGAAGGACTCGCCCTGGTGGTCGTGATAGATCTTCTTGTAGGCATCGACCACGGCTTTCATCTGTGCCGCGTTCAGGTCGACGTCGCTGTCTACGCCCGATTCCTGCTTGACGCGTTCGATGGCGTGCTCAAATTTCTCGTGCGGCACGCCCATCACCACGCCACCGAACATGTCGATGAACCGCCGATAGGCGTCAAACGCAAAACGCTCATCGCCACCATGCCGCTTCGCGAGGCCGGCCGCGACGTCATCGTTCATTCCCAAGTTAAGTACCGTATCCATCATCCCTGGCATGGACACTGCGGCTCCCGATCGCACGGAAACCAGAAGGGGATTGGCTGAATCACCGAAACCCTCCTTGAGACTTTCTTCAAGGTGACGGACCCCGGCGCGCACTTCTTCCTCGAGGCCGTCCGGCCACACACCACCATGTTCTCCGTAGAAGTGGCAGCTCTCGGTACTGATCGTAAATCCGGCAGGCACGGGCAGTCCGATGGCGCTCATCTCGGCGAGGTTTGCACCCTTGCCGCCAAGAAGGCTTTTCATCTCTCGTCGACCGTCGGCGGTCCCGTTTCCGAACTTGAATACTTTCTTATCGGTCATTGCAGTCATGCTCCTCTGGCAGTGCGCGGTTCATTATGTCGTCCCTGGCCGGCTCGGAGGGTGGTGATCGACGTTATTTCAGAAGGAAGGGCCCGGCGCCGGTAGGAATTTCACAAGTTTGTAAAATCGGTACTGGCGCTGGATGTGTTGCTGTTTGACTGCTGTTTTCATTGAGTTTTGGTCATGAGCCAGTTCGCGATCACGGACTTTGATTTTGCCGCGCTCGGAACGTCGAGCCCTTAATCGCGTGAGACAGAGCCGTTTCGAAGAACGTGCCCCACTGAAGTTCATCGGCCGCCGGAGATTCCCGGCCGGCACCCATAAGGATCTGGATGAAGAAGCTTGTTGTTGTTGAGTCTCCCACGAAAGCCAGGACGATCAAGAATTTCCTGCCGGCGGGCGAGTTCCAGGTTGAGGCGAGCATGGGCCACATCCGGGATCTGCCCGCGTCGGCTGCACAGATTCCTGCGGCCGTAAAGAAAGAGCCCTGGTCACGGCTCGGTATCAATGTTGAGGAGAACTTCGAACCGCTCTACGTGGTGCCGTCCGGCAAGAAGAAACTCGTTCAGCAGCTGAAGAGGCAGCTCAAGCAGGCCGACGAGCTGTACATCGCAACGGACGAAGACCGCGAAGGTGAGTCGATCGGATGGCACCTTGTGAACGTGCTGAAGCCCAAGGTCCCGGTCCGGCGGATGGTGTTCCACGAAATCACGCAGGAAGCCATCGAGGATGCACTCAACCACACACGCGAAATCAACTACGACCTCGTCGACGCGCAGGAGACGCGGCGAATGCTGGATCGGCTCGTGGGTTATTCTATCTCGCCACTTCTCTGGAAGAAGATCGCACCCCGTTTGTCGGCAGGCAGGGTACAGAGTGTCGCCGTACGATTAATTGTGCAGAAGGAGAAGGAGCGGATCGCCTTCGTTCCGGCCGGCTACTGGGGCATGAAGGCTGCGCTGTCGAAGAATGGCGGTGAGTTTGAGGCCGTACTCTCGCATCTGAACGATATCCGCGTCGCCGTTGGCAGGGACTTCGACGACGAGACAGGGCGGCTTCGGGAGGGATTGACTGATGGCACCGACGTCGTAATCCTCGATGAGAAGACGGCGGGTCAGAACGCAGGGTCTTTGCCCGGCGAGCAGTGGAAAGTGGCGGAAGTGGAGGATCGCGACGCGCGACGGTCGCCCGCGGCCCCGTTCATAACGTCGACGTTGCAGCAGGAATGCAGTCGGAAGCTGGGTCTCTCGGCAAGGCAAACTATGCAGGTTGCTCAGCGGTTGTACGAGCAGGGCTACATCACGTACATGCGAACCGACTCCACTACTCTTTCGAAAGAAGCCCTCGACGCAAGTCGCCGCGTTGTTGCCGAGAAGTACGGCGATTCATTCTTGAGCAAGAAGCCGCGCACCTACACAGGGACGGTAGCGAATGCGCAGGAAGCCCACGAGGCTATCCGTCCCGCCGGCCGGGAAATGAAAACGGTCGAAAAGATCAAACTTTCCGGCCTCGATGCCGCGGTCTACGATCTTATCTGGAAGCGCACAATCGCGTCGCAGATGGCCGACGCCCGGCTGAAGTTCACGGCGGTTACCATTTCGGTAAGCGATGGGACCACGAGGGCCAGCTTCCGCGCAAGCGGCAAGCGGATTGAGTTTTCGGGATTCTTCCGAGCCTACGTTGAGGGGTCGGATGACCCGGAGTCTGCTCTCGACGATCAGGAACAGCCGCTTCCGCCACTGGAGGTAGGTGAGGTTCTGACGTGTCGTGGCGTGGAGGCTACAGGTCATGAAACGAAGCCGCCGGCGCGGTATTCCGAAGCCTCCCTTATCAAGATTCTGGAGAAGGAAGGCATCGGACGACCGAGTACCTATGCGACGATCATGGACACGATTGTCAACCGTGGATACGTCAGGCGCTTGCGGTCACAACTCATCCCGACGTTTACCGCCTTCGCGACCAATAGTCTGCTTGAGCAGCAATTTGAGAATCTGGTGGATGTCGGATTCACGGCCGAAATGGAGCACGTGCTGGACGAGATCGCCGCAGGCGAACGGAAGTCCAAACCGTATCTCACTAGCTTCTACTCGGGAGAGAAGGGTCTGAAGATTAGAATCGAGAATGCCCTTGACGCCATTGACGCTCGTGCGGTCTCCACGATCAGCTTCGCCAAGTGGAAGCCGTATGCGATTCGTGTGGGCAGGTACGGTCCGTATGTAGAGCTGGAAGACAATGGAGAGCAGGTCCGTGCGTCTCTACCTGAGGACCTCGCTCCCGGCGACGTCACACGCGAGACCTTGGAGTCACTCGTGACTGGCGCCAGCAAGAGCGATGAACCGCTTGGTACTGATCCGGAATCAGGCTTGCCCGTCCTGTCGAAACACGGGCCATACGGGCACTACGTTCAGCTTGGCACGAACGATGACAACGAGAAGCCAAGGCGTCAGTCGATTCCCAAGGGACTCGATCCGTCGGAGGTAGACCTGGCCAAGGCACTCGACCTGCTGCGACTTCCGAGGGACGTCGGTCCGCATCCGGAATCCGGAGACATGATCGTGGCCAACATCGGACGCTACGGTCCTTACGTCAAGCACGGAAAGACCTTCGCATCGTTGCAGGCCACCGATGATGTCTTGACCGTCGGGTTGGAACGCGCAGTGGAACTCATCCAGAAGAAGGCGAAGCGCAATGAGCCGCTCAGAACCATCGGCGATCATCCAGAGACCGGAGATTCTATCGACCTGTTCGAGGGGCGCTACGGTCCATACGTAAAGATGGGTCGTACGAACGTCTCGCTACCCAAAGGCACGGAGCCGAGCGACGTGACGCTAGATGAGGCCGTCACTCTGATCGATGAGAAGCAGGCGAAGACGGGCAAGGGAGGCGGGAAGAAGAAGACGGCTCGAAAGGGCACAAAGAAGACGGCAAAGAAGACCGCTAAGAAGTCTACAAAGAAGACTGCGGGCAAGGCCAAGAAGACCACGAAGAAGACGACAAGCAAGGCCAAGAAGACCGCGACGCGGAAGACCACGAGCAAGTCTACCAGGAGCGCCCGCAAGACCACCGGGAAAGCCGCGAAGAGCACACCCGACTCAACGACCGAAAAGAACGACGAGTGATCGACCTATCGGCCTACATCCTTGTCGCCCATTCTAAGTGATTGCAGGATGTTGAGGTAGCTTGCCCAGCGCTCCTCCGTGATCTCGCCGCGATCCACGGCGTCGACAACCGCACACTCCGGCTCGTGATCATGCGTGCAGTTCGGGTACTTGCAGTCGTTGAGGAAGGGAACGAATTCGACGAAATAGTGCGACAGCTGCGCGGGATCGAGATCGATGATGCCAAACTCCCGAAGTCCCGGCGTATCGATGACCACACCGCCGTCGGTGAGACGATAGAAGGCGGCGTTCGTCGTTACGTGCGTACCCTTCTTCGTCTTCTCACTCACGTCGCCGGTTCGAAGACTCAGCGACGGCTCCACCCGGTTCAGTAGCGACGACTTTCCCACTCCAGACGGACCTGCCAGTACGGTGATTTGGTCCACAAGCCCACTCCGCAATTCGTCCACGCCATCGCCTGACAGTGCACTCGTGCGCAGGACGGGGTACCCGATCTTCTCATACAGCCCGCACCAGTGTTCTACCGGCTCCCGGATGATCTTGTCGAGTAAATCTGTCTTGTTCACGATGAGGCCGGCCGGTATCTCGTAGACCTCCGCCATCACCAGGAATCGATCAATGAATCCGGGATTCAGCTTCGGCATGAGCACCGACTGAACAATCCACGCGAAGTCAACATTCGCGACGAGCACGTGCTCGAAACCAACGCGCCTCCCGGCCGCCCGACGGACGAGTTTGTTGCGCCGCTCGTGCAATCCCGTGATGACCCCCGTCCCGTCACCGACCATCTGCAGCGTCACCACGTCACCAACCGCTATGGGGTTTGTCTCCCTTTGATGCGTAAGCCGAAACCGGCCGCGCATCTTGCTGAGGACGATGCCATCCGGGGTCTGTACTTCGTACCAACTCCCGGTTGATTTCCAGATCGTTCCGACCAATTCTCGTTTGTCTTCGTCCATCAGGTAGTCATCCTCGCGCGACGCAATGTCTAAGTCACCCGACAAAGATCGACGCCTGGGAGTGAAACATGGCCTCGTTGCCCTCGTCTACTTGATCAATACGTAGAAGGCCACGAACCGAGTGATACACGATGTCAGATAAGGAAAAGAAGCGTAGCAAGAAATATAATCGCACGCGCGAGAAGTTTGACGAGCTACCGCTCGAAGAGAAAGCCACCTTTCTCGTCGAGGCCGTCTTTACGACCCTCACGAAGGGAATAGAGCAGGCTGGCAAGGCTTTTTCGGACGAACTGAACTCGCTCTTCGATCAGGCTCGTGAGCGGGCAGAGCAGCACGCCGAGGAGTCAGCGAGCGAAGCAGGCGAAGCGGGCGAAGATGAAGCCGGGGATACGACGGACGAGGCCGGCGACGATCAACATGATCATTCGTCCGACGACGACGCAGGCAATGAATCATCCGAAGAAAAACATTGAGTTCGACCGCCTGAACCTGATAGGGAAGGCCGTTTATGTTGGTGGCGCCACACTCCGCTTCGTGGCCGGCTCGATCGAGGCGGTCGTCGATCGAGCGGTTGACGTCTATATAGATGCGGAGAGAGCGTTCAAGCAGGGCATGGACCCAAACATTGAGGACGCCAAGATCCTCGATGAAAGAGGCCGGACCGACTCAGAGGTGCCCCGCGACAAAAGACCGGACGGATCGACCTGATTGATCACTGTCTAATTGATCACTGTCGCCGCGATTGGTGTGTCTCTACCACCGGAGTGATTGCGGTCTTCATCCTTCACTTTGAAGAACTCCGCAGGGTCGGCCTTGGATTTCGAGGAGAGCGCCAGTCCCAATACCTCATCCATGCGCTTCACATACGAGACGCGGAGGCCCTTCCTCACATCCTTGTTGATCTCTTCTACGTCCTTCCTGTTCTTCTCGGGAAGGATGACGCGTTTGATGCCAGAGCGTTTTGCAGCAAGGACCTTCTCCTTGATTCCTCCAACAGGTAGTACGAGACCTCGCAGAGTGATTTCACCCGTCATGGCGAGCGTGTGTTTTACACATCTCTGCGTGTAGATCGAGACCAGCGCCGATAACATCGTGACGCCGGCTGACGGTCCGTCTTTTGGAACTGCTCCGGCAGGGACGTGGACGTGCAGGTCCCAGTAGCGGAACGCATCGTGCGGAATTCCGAGATCGTCCGCGTTGGCTTTTACGTAGGACAACGCGGCCTGGGCAGACTCCTTCATGACGTCACCCAGTTGACCTGTAAGAATCAACCGGCCGGATCCTCGCGACACGGACGCTTCAATGAACAGAATGTCACCGCCTACCGGTGTCCATGCAAGACCGGTTGCAACACCCGGTACCTGTGTGCGGAGGGCCACTTCCGAGAAGTACTTCTTTGCACCAAGGTAGTCCTCCAGTTCATTCTCCGTGACTTCGGCCGACTTCGTCTTTCCGACAGCAACATTTTTCGCGACACCTCGCGCAACGGATCCAATGGTCCGTTCAAGTTGACGAACGCCGGATTCGCGCGTGTAGCCATCGATGATTTCCCGAATAGCACCGTCGGTGATGGCGAATTGATCATCCTTCAGGCCGTTCTCGGTGGTCTGACGAGGGACCAGATACTGCCGGGC
>JABDKH010000356.1 GCA_013002345.1 Rhodothermales bacterium | reverse complement strand
CTCGTCGCCGAAACGGACGACATGATTCGGACAGTGATGCGGCATCGTATTCAGAAGCACGGAGCCGTCGTCGTCGAGGCCTCAGACGGAATGGAGGTTGTGGGTGTTGCTCAGGCTACTCAATTTGACCTCGTAGTCATTTCCGCGACGCTTCCGGGACTGGACGGTTTCGAGGTAATCTCGTGGCTGCGTGAAAGCCAACACGGCGCATACGTGCCAGTCATGATGACAGCGTGGCCTGGAGATACGTCGGACATGTCGCGCGCGTTCGAAACGGGGGCCGACGATTTTCTTCGGAAACCTTTTTCGCCTGCAGAAATGATCGCGCGGCTCAAGCGTCTTCTGTCAAAGTCCGAACCAAGAGGCGGAAATGGAGATTCGTCATGACTCCTCCGGCACTGTTTTCTGGAGATGACGGGACCGTCCTGCTGATCCTGTCGGCAGCTGTAGCAGCAATCACGATAGTGGTCTTCTTCTTTGCGGGAATGTCGATTGTTGTTCGGGCCGTGAGCAATCGGAGAGACAGGAGGCAGTCCAGACTGCGCGACTTCTGGATGGAGCCTGTGCTGGACGCACTCGCCGATCCAGATCACTCTCCATTCAGACACAACATCTTGCGCAAAGACCGTCTGCTGTTTCTGGAAATGCTTGCGCAGTTGTCCGTCACGCTCGCTCGTGAAGATCGCGAGCAACTTGTAGCAATCGCAAGACCATACATGGAAACCGCGCGTGCACTCCGGAAGGACCGAGACGCCGAGTTTCGTGCCCTCAGCGTACAGCTTCTTGGCCTTCTCGGCTCGGAAGAGCATCGAGGTCTGCTGATCGTCTCTATGTGGGATCCCTCGCCGCTGGTTGCTCTGGCCGCGATCAGAGCCCTTTCACGAGCCAGGGGCCCGGACGATATCGAACTTGTCTTCAGGGAGTTGCCCAGGTTCGAGAAATGGGGTTCGAATTTGCTGTCGACGCTGTTGGCCTCGTTCGGAAATCGAGGCGTCGACCACCTGCGCGAGGTCATGGCCGATGACGGGCGGCGCGAACGGGACAGGGTTGCCGCAGCAGGAGCGCTGCTTAAACTGAATGACTATGAGTCGTCCGGTATTGCGCAGACAATTCTCCAGGCGTCACCGGGGCGTGAACTCGGCGCCGTGTGCCTCCGGCTGATCAAGCGACTCGGGCGGCCGGTCCAGGCCGGTCTTCTCGAGCATCTTGCATCGTCGGACGATCCGGTTATTCGGTTGCATGCCGTCAGTGCCCTCGCAGCTATCGGCGGAGACGAGAACGTAGACGTGCTGACCATGGCGTTGTGCGATCCCTCGCAATGGGTGGCGATGCGAGCATCGCAGGGATTAAAGGACATGAACAGATTGGACCGTCTCCAGGCGTTGGCAGAGATGAACCATCCTCGTGCCCGGCTTGTCCGCGAGTACTTGAGGGAGGGCGTTGCGAATGCGTGATTTCCTCGAAATCATCAACTACGTCTTCATCTTCTACTTCGTGCTGTTGAACGGGAGCTATCTGGTGATGAGCGTCATCGCGATCCGCACGCTCGTCCGGTACGCCCGTCGCAAGCGACTCCTTCACCTCCAGGAACAGACGGCTTCCGGTACCGCTCCGCCAATTGCGATCATTGCACCCATGTACAATGAGGAAGCAGTGTGCGCCGTGTCTGTGCGGTCGCTACTCGGTCTGCGGTACCCATCATATGGCGTCATTCTTGTCAACGATGGATCGACCGACAATACGCTCGAGCATCTGATCCGTGCGTTCGAATTCGTTCCGGTCGACATCATGCCGACGGCAAGCATTCCGACCGCTGAGATCAAGACGGTCTACAGGAGCGTCGATCAAAAACGACTATGGCTAATTGACAAGAAAAACGGGGGAAAGGCAGATGCACTGAACGCCGGCATCAACTACTGCCGCGCGCCGCTGTTCTGTGCCATCGACGCGGACACTCTGCTTGAGAGCGACGGGCTAATGCGAGTTGTCCAGCCATTCCTGGAGGACTCCGACGTTATCGCCTCGGGTGGCATTGTCCGGATCGTTAACAACTGCACGGTGGCGTCGGGACAGGTGGTCGATGTGCGTCTGCCAACGAACGAGCTTGCGCGGCTTCAGGTGACAGAGTATCTGAGGGCGTTTCTGAGCGGTCGTGTCGCCTGGGACGTGCTTCAAATGGTCGTCATTATTTCCGGGGCCTTTGGGTTGTTTCGACGCTCAGTTGTGATCGATGCCGGCGGCTTCTCCACAGACACCATTGGCGAAGACATGGAACTGATTGTCCGACTCCATCGGCATTGTCGTGAGAAGCGCATCCCGTACAAGATTCGATACATCCCGGACCCGGTCGCATGGACGGAGGCGCCCGAGTCTATGCGTGTGCTCGGTCGTCAGCGAGATCGTTGGCAGCGAGGTCTTGCGCAGGTCCTGGTCGCCAACATTGGCATGGTCTTGAATCCGCGCTATGGAAGAATTGGCATGCTGGCGTTGCCGTACTTCTTCGTGTTTGAGTTGCTCGGGCCGATCCTCGAAATTTTCGGCTACGGACTGTTTGTTTTCTCGATGCTGATAGGCGCGATTTCGGCTCCGGTCGCCATTGCCTTCTTCATGGTTGCCTTCGTGCTCGGTGTGGCTCTTTCCCTTGCGGCCGTAACGCTTGAGGAGCTCTCGTTCAGGCGCTACAGTAGTTACCGTGATCTGTTCGGACTATTCCGTCTCGCGATCACCGAGAATTTCGGATACCGGCAATTGAACACATTCTGGCGAGTGAAGGGATTGTGGTCGTTCGCCCGTGGCAAGACAGGCTGGGGCGAGATGACAAGAAAGGGCTTTGCCACAAGTCAATAAATCATCATGACGCGTTCAGTGATCGGTTCTTTCGCTATCGTTCTCGTTGGTTGGCTAGCGTGCCAGTCTGCTCAATCGGTTGCAGGCGGAAACGTAGCCAACGACTCTACTTCAACGGTTGGCATTGACGAGCCGCAACCCGCTCACGCGGAGTGGTCGACGTCGGCCGTCCACGTGTTCTCCCGATTCTCTTCAGATCGTCCCGCGTGGCGCACGGACGCGGTTGCCGTTAGACGCCATGTTCCACGCCGATCAACATACTCCGTGGAGCTCGGGCTGGTCGGACGCCATGGCGAAGACGACCCGTTCCTTGCGCTGGATATGTACCGAAATTTCGGATCCCGAACCTACGGTAATCTGCGACTTGGTGTGTCGCCGGGAGCCCGGGTTATTCCTCGATCAGATATCTTCCTTGAGGCCTTTCATTCTCCCGGAAACGGCTGGGAATTTTCGGCCGGCTACAGGAGGGCGGACTACGTCAATTCCGGAGCGAACACGTGGCTCGTGGGAGCTGGCAAGTACATCGGCAACTGGTATCTGCGGGCGAGGCAAAGTGCGACGCAGGTCGAGGGTTCGATGGGCTACGCCTTACTCGGTACCGTACGGCGTTACTTCGGTGCGTCCGATGAGTTCGTGGGTCTCGCTG
>JABDKH010000355.1 GCA_013002345.1 Rhodothermales bacterium | reverse complement strand
GAACATAGGGAGGCTCATCGGTCCCGGGGGCAGCGCAGGCCCCCAACAACGGAGCCAAGGATAGGATGCCGAGCGCACTCGCAAGTCGCATTGGGCCACCTGCTTCGATGGGATGTCTAACGTCCTGGAATTCTGCTGCCGCACCCGCCTGGGAAGCAAACCACAGGGCGTCACCAGAGATGTCGAGTAGCCCATGCGGACTGCAGCAATTCCATGTTAGGAAGAGCACGGCCCCGTCTTCCTACCCCTTCTCGTCAGGGAACCGCTGGCGGTAGTGGCTAAGGACCAGGATCTCGACCCGGTCCGCATGGATTTCGTAGACCACCCGATACGGCTCGTACAGGATCTCACGGACTGAGTCGTCACCCCATTCGGGCACGACACGACCCTGAGTCGGCAGATCCGTCAGCAGAGAGGTCCGTTCAATTAGCCCATCGAACCAAGCCGTCGCGGCGTTCGGCCAATCGTCACTGATTCGCTCGACTGCGCCGAGAACCTGCCGGCGTGCAGTAGGCGACCATACGACCCTCACCGAGCGAGACGGTCTCGTACCTCAGCGACTACCTGCTCTTGCGGAATCCCTTCGCCTCGCGCCAGCTCGGCCTTCGCCTGACGGATCTCGCGGATCAGTTCGACCTCGTCGATCAGCGCCTCGTAGTGCTCGACGTCTAAGACCACTGCCGCACTGCGACCGTGCTGCGTGAGCACCAGCGGGCGGCGGGTCTCCCTGAGTTGACGAAGGAGTCCTGCGGCATTTGCCCGGAATGCGGATAGGGGGTGTACGTCTTGGCTTGGCTTCATTCGACCCTCCTGTCGATACCCTATATGATACCACAGGACGTACTAATACGCGAAACTCCTCGATCGGTTCACCGCTCTTCCTAACGTCCCGGAATTCTGCTGCCGCACCCGCACGGTTGGCAAACCAGGGCGCTACCAGAGATGCCCTCGAAGCCTTCGCGGACAGCAGCAATTCCATGTTATGGAGCGCCGCTGCCCGGTCACTCATCGAAGAGTCGGAAGGGGAACAGCATGGACGAGCGGTAAACCGTGAGAAGCACCGCCAACTCTCCGTCGAGTCGATAAACGATCCGGTAGTCGCCGACGATGAGTTCGCGAAGATCCTCTCGAGCGAGCTCTGGTACCACCCGGCCGGACTTTGGGAAGAGCTCGATCCTGGAGGTGGCTCCACGAGACGCTCCACGACTACACGGCCGTAGCGAGGTGAGTCGCGCTCGATGAAGTCGCGAATGGACTCCAGGTCCTGCACCGCCTGCTCAGTCCAACGGAGAACTGTCACCCGAGAAGGCGGCGCTTCGCTTCCTCGTGGCTAACCGTCCTGCCGGCTTCTGCTTGCTGCAGCCCCTTCTCGACCTTTGCGAGGAAATAAAGCCGCTCCATCGCGTCCTCGACTGTCGCGTCATCGGGAAGCTCGCGGACCGCGTCCAGAACGCGCTCTTTGACGTTGGGTTCTGCCATGACTGGACCGTTGGTAGGGTGGGGTCATTTAGTCTACACCCGAGGCGTCGGAAATCGCCATGCGCGTCTGGGACCTCCTACTTCCTGAGCAGTTCCGGGAAGCGGTCGGCGTCAAACCACATCTTACCGTCCTTCGCCATTGTCCAAGGATCCGTAAGTTCACGACGATGCGGCAGGACCTCAACGGACTCAGCCCGGTGAAGTGCCTGCCTGACCGCACGCCGAAGCCTCCGGTTCGCCAGTCGTTTGTCGTGCTTCTCCGACTGGGCGGTGGTTATCCCAGATATCGGAGTCTGTTTCGCTGATCTAGCCATCGGTCCGCGCTCTATAACGTCCCGGAATTCTGCTGCCGCACCCGCCCGGTTGGCAAACCAAGGGCGTTACCAGAGATGCCGAATAGCCTTCGCGGACTGCAGCAATTCCTTGTTAGGAGGCTGCGGTTGTACCATCTTACTGGTAAGATCATTGTGCCGAGGGAGCCCAGTTTTCATGGTCAAACCAGCCACCACTAAGCTCTCTTCTCGCGGGCAGGTCGTCATCCCAGAGGAGATCCGGACGCGGCTAGGGCTCGAGCCCGGAGCTCAGTTCGTTGTCGTAGGTGAAGGCGACGTCGTCGTGCTCAAGGCCCTCAAGCCACCGAAGTTGGCCGACTTCAAGGCCCTTCTCGACAAGGTTCGGGAGTCGGCCGAGGCCGCGGGAATCACCGAAGAGGAGGTCGAACGAGCTATTCGCGAGGTGCGAGGACGGAAGTGAAGGTAGTCCTGGACACCAACGTCTTGGTTTCCGGGATCTTCTTCGCCGGTGTACCCGGCCAAGTCCTTGAAGCATGGGCCGCTGACAGCTTCGAACTCGTCTCAGCCCGGCAATCTTCGACGAGTACTTCCAGACCTGCGCTCGGCTTGCGGCCTCCCGTCCCGGACTGGAATACGAAGCGGTCCTCGCAACGATCATTGGCCACGGCACACTCGTCGCCGACCCTGAAGAGGAAGAGGACATCACGGCCGACGCGGACGACGACAAGTTCCTGCTCTGCGCCCACTCAGCTGGGGCCCTCGTCGTTTCTGGAGACTCGGACCTCTTGCACGTGTCGGGGTGGCGAGGAGTGGAAGTCCTCAAGCCACGCGCCTTCCTCGACGTTCTCGGAGACCCTGCAGCCTCCTAACGTCTCGGAATTCTGCTGCCGCACCCGCACGCTTCGCAAACCACAGGCGTTACTAGACTAGCCGGATAGCCTTCGCGGACAGCAGCAATTCCATGTTAGGTCGCGCACCCCGAGGCTATCACTAACCAGGCTCCATGAGCCCGATGAGATCTTCGAACTCCGCAAGCAGCGCCTTGCCCTGGGTGACCATCAGCTCCGTCATGAAGCGATCGAAGGCGTAGAACTTCGTGGCATTCAGTTGGACACTCGAACTGGCGGTGGTCAACGTTCCGTCGAACGAGATGACGTCGCTATAGTCGAACAGGATCGATCCGGTCCCGAGAATCGCTTCCGGGTTGAGATACGACTGCACCAGAAAGACCTGGTTCCTCAGATAGTCCTCAGACACAGAGGCAAGCCCGGCGAGGCGAGCCCGCAATTCGCGATCCTCCAAGAGCGCCAGATCCCCCGACTGAATTAGGAGATCCAAGACCCCGAGGGACGGGTCGTAGCTCACCACACCAGCCAAACTTGCCTGGAGGGCACGAACCGAATCTGCGGACAAACCCTTCGCCTGGGGAGTCAGCTCATTGAGGAGAATCCCGATGCGTAGCGCTCTCAACTCCTGTTCGGCCAGCGCTACACTCAGGTCCCCGGCGTTACGAACTAGCTCCGCCTGGAGGTCTTCCATCAGGACGGCCCGACGCCCTCGTTCCTCGCGTGCGTCCCACCCCGCGTCGATCCCGAACGCAAAGAGGATCGAGGCGACAATTACCAGACCCTCGACCACCACTCGCAGCCACGGAATCTGTGTCTTCAAGGTCTATAGTCCTCGGCGAATATTTCGCGCGACCTAACGTCTCGCGATTCTGCTGCGCGGCCTGGATGAACACAAGCGCGAAGCGCTTCCCACCATGCCAACCCGCGACTGCAGCAATCGCTTGTTAGGTAGCGCGCGGTCGCGCTGGCTCGGCC
>JABDKH010000354.1 GCA_013002345.1 Rhodothermales bacterium | reverse complement strand
TTCTCGGCGCTGTATGGCATCGTGCCGTTTTCGATGCAGATCGACCAGTCGATCATTGCTGCCTTCCTGACGATTGTAGGATACTCCCTGAACGACACCGTTGTGATTTTCGATCGGATCAGGGAGTACTCGAACATCTACAAGACCGAGCCCTACGGAGACATGGTCAACCGCTCGATAAACAACACCCTGAGCCGCACATTCGTGACATCCGGCACGACCTTGCTCGTGGTAGGCACGCTCTTTATATTCGGTGGAGAGGTACTCCGGGGGTTTGCATTTGCGCTTATCATCGGTATCCTGATCGGAACTTACTCGTCAATATTTGTTGCCTCGCCCGTTGTTGTTGAATTGCGTGCGCGGGCAAAGGCCACCGGCCGACGCAAATAAAGGCGTATCACGAACGAGTCTTCATAGCGATGAACTACAACGTCGACGAGCGCTATAACGCGGTTGTCATTACGCTCAAGGGCAACGTCATGGGCGGTCCCGATGGCGCGGACCTCCATAACACACTCCACGAGCTGCGAGAGAAAGGACAGAACAACGTGGTCATTGATCTCTCGAAAACGAAGTTCATGAACTCGAGCGGCCTGGGCATGTTGATCAGCGGCATGACCACGATGCGCAACGCCGGAGGCGACCTGCGCCTCGCGAATGTTGCCGACCGAATCCAGTCGCTCCTGATTGTGACTAAACTCATCACGGTGTTCAAACACTATCCGTCTGTCAAAGACGCCGTGGCTAGCTATGAGGAGGAGACCCCGGCGAAATAGTACGGCAGGACTCATCTTCACTTCTGGTATTCGTGGCGGGTACGACCGCCAGCTAAAACTCGAAACCCAAGGTGGCGGGCGTGCCCGTCGCCTTTTGTTTTGTTTGCACGGTTCTAATCAGCTGTACGTGAGCACATGCCAATTACGGTTGTCATAGGAAGTCAGTGGGGCGACGAAGGCAAAGGAAAAATCGTCGACCTGCTGAGTCACGAGATCGACATTGTCGCCAGGTATCAGGGGGGCGCTAACGCCGGCCATACCATCATGTGGGGCGACAAGACATTCGTTCTCCACCTCGTTCCAAGCGGGATCTTTCATGAAGGCGTGAGCTGCGTCGTCGGTAACGGGGTGGTGATTGACCCGGGCGCCCTCATTGACGAAATCAGAATGATTCGCGAGCTGGGCTACGAAGTCGACGGGCGGCTCTTCATCTCGCATAATGCCCACCTCATTATGCCGTATCACAAGAAGGTAGAGGAGGCCAGTGAACGTGCACGAGATGCCGGCGCAATCGGCACCACGGGCCGGGGAATAGGGCCTGCCTACATGGACAAGTTCGCCCGCACCGGTATACGCGTGGTCGACTTGCTGGACCGCGACGTGCTCAGGAAGAAACTGACGATCGCCATTGAAGAGAAGAACGCAATTCTGAAGGGAATCTACGGGGCCGCCGAGCTGGACGTTGATGCCATCATCGAAGAGTGCGTAGAGTTTGACCAGCTGATCGACCCCTACGTCACCGATACAAGTCACTACCTCGGTCAGGCGCTGAAAGACGGCAAGCGCATTCTGGCCGAAGGGGCGCAGGGCTCCCTGCTGGATGTCGATTTCGGGACCTATCCCTTCGTGACGTCAAGCCATCCGACTGTTGGAGGATGTTGCACAGGACTTGGTGTCCCACCCACTGAGATCGAACGTGTGATCGGCATCGTGAAGGCGTACTCGACGCGAGTGGGGAATGGCCCGTTCCCAACAGAACTTGAAGATGCTTCGGGAGATGTGCTGCGCAAGGTGGGAAGAGAGTTCGGCGCCACGACCGGCCGACCGAGGCGGTGTGGTTGGCTCGACCTTGTTGCGCTTCGCTACACGAGCATGATCAACGGATTCACGGACCTGGCGATCACGAAGCTGGACGTGCTGACAGGTATGTCCGAGATCATGGTCTGTACGGCCTATGAGATCGAGGGCAAAGAGACCCAGCGCTTTCCCAGCGAGGTGCAGACGCTCGAGAAAGTTCGTCCGATCTACAAGTCGTTTCCAGGCTGGGATGAAGATATCACCGCTGCGCGGAGTTACGAAGATCTACCGGCACAGGCGCAGACCTACCTGGAATTCATATCCAGCTTCCTGGATGTACCGATTCGCACGATCTCCACCGGCCCGAAGCGAGCGCAAACCATTGTGCGAGATCTCGCTGAGATCGTGTCGCCGGTCTGACGAACTCCCCGGCGCGAAGCGCATTTGATTCGGGCGGGGTGCTACCGACTGACGCTCCCCGCGTTGGCGTTACCGAGAACCACTCTGACCGGTGCACAATCCGGCCCCGACCGCATGAAGGCATACCGTGTTTCCGCCAAGCTGAAGATTGGCCTCATTCTATTCGCGATCGTCATCGCCGTCGTTTCGCTCGCGTACACCCATCAACTGGTCAACCGACTGAAGGACCGCGAACAGTCGGTCGTTCGCCTCTGGGCCAACGCCCTGGTTCAACTGCCCAAGGCCCAGCTCCAATCAGTCAATCCCTATCAGGCTGAACTGTCTGAGATTCAGAGTCGGCTCCGGGCGATGCCGCCGGCCGGTGAGAACACGTCCGCAGATCGGCTGCCGGCCCTGCTGGAAGCGATCTCCTGGGCCCAGAGCATGCCGCCGGCCAGTGAGCTCAGTTTCATCATGGACGACATCCTCGTCCCCAATGCCTTCGACATTCCGGCGATCGTGACCGACGGGCGGACGGGTGAAATCCTGAGTTGGCGCAACTTGCACGGACTCGATTCCGCCGGCAATAGTCTGTCATCCAGGGATTCCGTACGCATACGGTCGCGAATCGCCGACATGGACTCTACGTACGCACCCATTCTGATCGAAATCACGTTTCCGGGGATGCCGGAAATCGGGCTGACGCAACAGGTTCACTACGGTGAATCACAGATGGTCCGTGAGCTGCGGTGGTATCCGTACATCCAGTTTCTGTTCGTCGGACTGTTCATTCTCGTTGGCTATCTCGGGTTCTCCTACGTGCGGCGAAGTGAGCAGAGCAGCCTGTGGGTTGGGATGGCCAAGGAGGCGGCACATCAGCTGGGGACTCCGATTTCGAGCCTGATGGGCTGGACCGAGATCTTGCGATCCGATGATGTCGGGAAAGACCAGCGAAAGGATGCTGTCGACGAAATAGACAAGGATGTCGAACGATTGAAGCGCGTCGCAAGCAGATTCTCGGACATCGGTTCTATGCCGAGACTGTCGGTGGAGAGCCTGGAATCAGTGGTCGGTAGCACCGTCGACTACATGCAGCGCAGGTTGCCGCGGAAAGGGAAAGACGTTCAGCTTGTTGTCGATCTGGAACCGGGTTTAACAGTCCCGCTGAACCCGGAGTTATTTGAGTGGGTCGTGGAGAATTTGCTCAAGAACGCCCTGGATGCTCTGGAAGGAGGAGAGGGCAGGATCGAGGTTCGCGCGCGACGAGAGGGCGAACAAGTGCATGTGGATGTCGAGGACACTGGCAAGGGCATTGACCGGCGCGAATGGAAGTTCATCTTCCGTCCTGGATTCTCGACCAAGACGAGAGGTTGGGGCCTCGGACTGAGCCTCGCCAAGCGCATCGTGGAGGACTATCACGGTGGCGAGCTGATACTGCTTCAATCGAGGCCGGGACATGGATCGACATTCCGTATATCGATCCCCTCAAGTTAGCCCTGGTCAGTCGGAGGGAGCCGGGATTCGGCTCTGTAGCTCGCGCCCGTCAATTTTCGTAACGGCCAGGTAGATACTGGACCTTTTGCGCCACACAAGTACCTGCGCTGATCGCAGGCTGTGGAGGTCAAAATTCGATTCACTCTGGATCTGGGATCGCACGTCCGACGACAGCAGTATGGAGGGATTGGCATCCAGGAATCGATACGAGAGAGCATAGAGCGTGATACTCGCGCCGGTGGAGTCGTCGACGTATCGAACCGCAGGAGCGTGTACGCCCGGCGCAATCTCTTCTATCCCCACGCCACCGAGCGTCGCCCCGTCAATCTCGGGAATGCGGGATTGAACGCCGGTATGCGTCTGCAGAAACCGTTCACCTCGATCGCGCGATGAGGTGCGAAGGTCAAATCGAAAGGAGTCAGCCTTGCGTGCGGCAAGGACGATCAAGTCTTGCTCGGGCTCCTCACTGAGCGTCGAATGAAGATAATCCGCTCCAAATCCGACGGCGAGCACGAGGGCGATGCCGACGAGGATCGACATGGGTCGCACTGGACTGCGGCGTTTCCGTGGCGCGCTGGCACCGTCGCGAGCCGGTGCATCAACGGAAATTGTCGATTGCGCAGTGCGTACCTGTGGTCCGGCCGATGCCGCGATTCGCGACCGAAGCCCGTCGGAGGCGCGAGGCAGCTGCCGGGATATGGCCGACAGCGAGTCCTTTAGCCAGTCATCCGGCAGTCCGTCAA
>JABDKH010000353.1 GCA_013002345.1 Rhodothermales bacterium | reverse complement strand
GTGAAGGTGTGTAAACATGTTGTTATTGTGTCATCACCTGGTCATTCCCGCGCAGGCGGGAATCCATACACCGGCGGGGTCATCTCATCCTTTCATGGATCCCCGATCGAGTCGGGGATGACCAACAGGGACCCCGGCTCTGCGGTCGACATCCCTCGCGACATCCCTCCTTCGGTCGTTCCGCGCAGGCGGGAATCCATACACCACCGGAGTCATCTTATCCTCTCATGGATCCCGGCTCAGCGTCAATCCGCCAGTTTTGCCATCACCCATTCTCCGTTTTTATCCCGTCGATACACATCCATTACCCCTTTATCCGTAAGCACGCGGAAGTACACGCGCTTTTCTTCCTCGAGCCACCAGTGGCCCTGCACCACCCACACGTCCACCAACTTCTGAACACGGTAGATGCGGGTGCCGCGCTGTATCCGCACCGGCCACCCTTTTCGATCCTCCACCTCGACCGGCTCTTCGATCCGTTTCATGATCGATCATCGGGGCCTCTTCCTCTTTCTTCGAGGCGGCTCCTTCTCCGGGAAGGGATCAAGCCGCATCTCATCCTCCGAAAACAGTACGTCCGGTTGCACGGCGGCGCGCTGCACCATCTCCGGAAAGCGCCGGTGCACGGCCCTCACGGCCGTGAAGACCGAGGGGCGTTCCTTGAAAAGCGGCACCTGCGCGGACTTCATATGCCGGAGAGCCCCCAGCTCCAGCGCCAGGGACTCCACCTCCAGACCAGGTGACAGCACTGCATGGAGCAAGCGCACCGCAGCGCGCAACAGACCGGGCAGGTTGCCGATCGGCTCGGGCAGAATGCGAAAGGCTGTCGCGTTTGCCCTGTTCCGATAGCCTTTTGCTACCAGGCGCAGTCGCTGGCAATACTCAGGCCGAAGAATTTCGGCTGCCTGGCAGACCAGATATTCGAGCACCGGGAGAATCTCTCGTGGCTCCCGGCAGGGGTCATCAAATTCGTAGCCCTGCCGGATGACGCGCGACTCCCGGAAGAGCGGTATCGGAGGCTCCTTTTCCGGATGGAGCATCTTGAAGAGTCGCTCCCCGTCGTTGCCAAACTGCGCCTTGAGATGGCGAAGCGAAAGTTTCTTTACCGCTCCCAGTGTGGCGTAACCGAAATGGTGCAGCAGTTCAACGGTGTCCTCTTCGAAGCCGATCTCCGCAATCCGTTCGACGGCGAACCGATCGAGAAATCCGTCAAGATTCCGGGGTGACACGACGAGCATGTTTCCCGGAGCTGCGCGCAAGGCTGCAAGCTGGGCCGCTGCCCGGTGCGGCGCCACGCCTCCGTGCACAGAGAGTGTTTCTGTCAATGCGCGGGCAACCGGCAGATCATCCGGCCTGAAGTACAGGAACGGTGGCCGCGACTTTTCGATGAACGGGGTGATCCCGTTTACCGAGTGGACGACCTCTTCCCATGCCGCCGTTTCGAGTTCGGCACTGCGAATGCGCAGCCGGACGTCCGGGCAGAGTGACTTTACCCGCTCGCCGCTCATGCCCGGTTCGATGCCGCTGCGGCGACTCGTACGGCAGGCGGCGATCACCCGGCCCGAGCCGATCACGGCCAGAGGCGCTCCATGGCCCTCGGCCTGTAGAAACGCCCATGCGGGGAATGAGGGGATAAACAGACTGCCTATCTGCATGAGCTGCCCATGGAAGAAGAGTCAAAATGAATTATGATTATATGTTAAACATATGTGTATAGCAATGCCTGAATTCACCTTCTTTCATTCTTGCGCAAGCCCTGCGCCCCGTCACCCCGGCCATCTGCTTGCCGTCATCCTGGCCGAAGAGCCGGGATCCATGCAACGATAAGGCTATTGCAGGCACCCGGCTGATGGCCGCCTGCCCTCGCCTCCGCAAGGACGGAGCGCGGCCATGACGGACGAGGAGGAGTTGCTCGCCAGCCGCCCTATCTCCTCATCGGCACAACAATCGGGCGCCGCTTCTTCTTCAGATACGGCGAGTCAACAACCTGAACCGACTGAACCATCCCCTCCACAAATACTGCGTATCTATCCGACGCTTCCCTGTGCATCTCCGACGTCAGGAGCAACGCCCGGGTCTCCCCCTGCTGCGAAATGTCGATCGCGAAGTAGGGGCCCACGCGATGCTTCTCTGTGGGCTCGTCGTCCGAGTAATGCTCGTAGATGAACGTCTGATAGAATTTCACGACAGGCATGCCGGTGTGAGATGTAAACGACTCAACATCCTCCGGACCCTCGCAGTGCGATCCCCCGTCCACACCGTCGGCGCCACAGAAGAGTGTCGCCTTATGGGTGACGGCCTTCCATAGCGAGTCTGCGTGCGTCTTCTCTCCGGACAACTCCACGTACTCAAGATCCAGCACTGTTCCGTCCACCACCAGCGTATCCCGGCAGGTCCACTGAAACGAGTCTTCCCTCGGGCCGACGTGCAGCCGGTGCCAACCGCCCGCGTACTGGATTTCGAATCCATATCGCGCATTGAGATAGGATCCGCCCACACCCTCAACTCCGCAGTACTGGCCGTATGCCGGGGCAATCATCGCCAGACCGAACACCATTGAGAGCGCCAACGACCGGCGCGTCTTGACAAGAATCTTCATAGACATCACCGGAATCGCGATAGACACGCGGATAAGCTAGCGCACAGGGCTGCCAACTCCCATCGTTGCGACCCGGCCACTCTGCCGTCTATCTCTTTTAACTTCACAAAAACCCTGTCTCAAGTCTGCCGGGAGTCCCGCCGATACCAATACCGCAACCCGGCCGATGTCCGGGCGTTCATCAGTAAGTAGTATCCGGGGCTTACCCACTGCCTCACCCAGGGCCGCAAACCCGAGTTTCCGTGCTGAAGACCACCCTTGTCACGCTTTTTGCGCTCGTCATTCTCTACGTAGCGTTCGTAGGGGTCGTGTATGTCCTTCAGGAACGCCTGATGTACCATCCCAAGGAGCATCTGGAGACCACCCCGGGGCACCACGGACTCGTCTTCGAGCCCGTGTCATTCAACACATCCGATGGTGAGACTCTCTTTGGCTGGTGGCTCCCGGCCCAGCGCGAGCGCGGCGTCATGCTCTTCCTCCACGGTAACGCCGGCAACATGTCCGACCGGATCGAGTCACTGAAGATTTTCAACAGCCTGGGGCTCAGCGTCTTCATTTTCGATTACCGTGGGTACGGCCAGAGCAGCGGCATTTCGACCGAGAACGGACTCTACGAAGACAGTGAAAGTGCGTGGCGGTATCTCACCGGAACGCGCGGTATTGATCCGATGAAGATTGTTGTTTTCGGGAGATCCCTCGGCGGCGGCGTCGCTACGTGGCTGACGGCCCGGCACAATTCCCGCGCGGTGATACTGGAGTCCGCGTTCACGTCGGTTCACGATCTCATCTTCCACCACTACCCGTTTGTGCCGGTTCAGTTGTTGCTCAATGACAAGTTCGACAGCCTGTCGCGGGTTCACTCGATGCAGACTGGCGCGCTGATGGTAGTCCACAGTCCGACCGATGAGATCGTACCGTTTTCGCATGGCGAAGAGTTGTTTCGTGCGGCACGCGGCAACAAGGAGTTCTTCGAGATGAAGGGCGGGCATAACAACGGATTTATTGCGACGGGAGATCTGTACGTCGAGCGTATCGACGCTTTTCTGGATACGCATCTCGGGAGATAGGTTCGCTCGACCTTTCCCCGCTGGAATGGCCTCCGACGCCGTTCATCTCGCTTCGCGGGCAATTCGCACCGTATGACTTGCCTCGTGCCCCACTGGGACT